>DAHVAN010000283.1 GCA_027314595.1 Actinomycetota bacterium
TTCCGGCCACTGGGACGGCGCCGGCACCCCGGAAAGTTGATTTCGCGGCTCGATAACCCGGCCTGCGTCTCCCTCTGTCAACGCTTCGCCTGCGCCCTCACGGACGCCGGCGCATGACTCGAGGTCACCGTGGGTCGCTACTCCTTCGATGCAGGACGTTTTCATGTCCCTTCTTCAGGCCGGTTTATCCCGGCGCTCCCCGGTCACATTCCCGCCGCCGCCCCGGTTACCGCCAAGCCTGTCAGCGCGGCGACGGCGGCCGGGCGTGGCGGCCACTCGGCCTAATCACAAGTTCTGTTGATGGTTTTAAGGCCAGGCTTCCTGTCCGGACAGCCAGTCCGGACATCAAGGAGGAAGGATGGCAGTGACAGTTGCTCGTGCTCCGTCGCGGGTGGGGGTGCCGGGACCGCTGGGCGTGTACTCCGCCGGTTTCCGCGGCGAGCTGGCCCGGCAGGGGTATTCGGTATGGACGACGATCGGTCATCTGCAGCTGATGGCTCACCTGAGCCAGTGGCTGGCCGCCCGCGGCCTGGGTGCCGTTGACCTGGACGAGGCTGCGGTCGCCTGCTATCTGGCCGGCCGGCGGGCGAGCGGGCAGGTGCGGCGGCTGACATCGCGGGGACCGGTCCCGCTGCGTCTGCTCGTTGCTCAACGGTTACGGCGGAACGCTGCTGATCGGGGTCTCCGACACCGGCGAACTGACCGGGATCGCCGACGACATCGCCGCCCTCACCAAGCCCTCCCTCGACGGATTCGAGCTCGCCTTCCGGCAAGGCCTGGCCAACGGGCTGGTTCCCGATGCCGGTCATCTCTTGAACCTGTCATTCCCGACCGTTCGTGGCGTGCAGATCTGCCGGGTAGAGGTCAAGCCAGCGCCGACGCCCGTCTTTCTCGTCGGCAAGGGAATGCCACCGGAGTTCCGCGTCCGGAAAGGCAACGCCTCGCCAGCCCTGGACGTAAAAGATGCCTCCGAATACATCCGCGAACACTGGGGCTGAGAGCGCTGAACGGCTGGTGCCAGTGCCGCCCATGTCGGCGGACGGCTTCGCCGTGTTCAGCAAGATCCGTAGCAGCGGACAGCCCCCGCTGGCGCTACGCGACGCGGTCAGGGCGGGCAGGATCCCGGCCAGCGACCTTCCGGAGATCATCGCCAATATCTGGACCTGGGATGACTCGCCGACATCGGATCTCGGCGAATCCGACTGGCTTGAGATATTTCGAACCGCCGGGTTCTTCTCGTACCCGCCCCTCGTGGTCCGGCAGCCGAACGGCAGGCGGGTGCCGCTAGCGCGTCCCAGCTCGGCGGTGACGCTCTACCGGGGAAGCCTGGCCGACCGGACGCGCCGGATGTCCTGGACGTTCCAACGCGAACTGGCGGAACAAGTCGGAAGGCGGCACATACCCTACGGCCCGGCGGTCCTGTACAAGGCGACCGTCGCGCCGCGCACCATTCTCGCCTACCTCGAGCGCCGCGGCGAGGGGCTGGACCGTCGTGGTCGATCCTGCTGCCCTCACGATTATCGAACGCC
>DAHVAN010000288.1 GCA_027314595.1 Actinomycetota bacterium
GGGCGAGCAGGTCTATGGGCCTGCGGTCGCAGATTCTCGGCCTCGATCCCGCGACGAGCAAGGCACGGAGCGCCGCTCATGCGGGCGCGCTGATGCAGGTCAGCTGATGTCGGCGACATCAGCTGACCGCGGTAGCACGAGCGGTCGTGGCGTCCTCGCGGTTCACACAGTACGCCGCTCACCTAAGCTTGTCATTTAACCTTCGCTGTGCTGGCTTGCGAAGATCGTTGATCTTGTCCGGCGTGTCGGCGTGAACTGGACACGGCCACCGCACGATGATCTTCGGGTTCTTGCGACGGAATCTCGAAGATATAGGCGGTGGCCGTGGCGTTCAGCATGGCATGGGCTGCGGGCCGCGTCGAGCCGGCCGGCGAGGGTCGGGCTCGGCAGCTGCTGGCGTCGTTCCGCGGGGAACTGTACCGGTGCTTTACCGTGCGGGCGGATGCGCTGTTCGAGCTGGCCGATAGCGTGCTGTGCGCTGACGGGCCGGTGCGCACTCTGGCCGGGCTGTCGCTGGCGCCCGAGCATCGCCGCGGGCACGGGGCGCTGTATGACGGGCTGAACGCCGGGCGGGTCGACGTGGCGCGGCTGCGGTGGTCGCTGGCCGCGCTGCCGCTGCCGGCCTGGGGCGATGGGCGGATCCGGCTGGCGGTGGATGTGAGCAACTGGCTGCGCCCGGATGCGGCGACCAGCCCGCAGCGGTTGTTCTGCCATACCTACGCCCGCGGCAAGGGCCAGGCGCAGATGATCCCTGGCTGGCCCTATTCTGTCGTCGCCGCGCTGGAACCAGGCCGCAGCTCGTGGACCGCTCCGCTGGACGCGGTGCGCCTGGGTCCCGATGATGACGCGACCGAGGTCACCGCCGCGCAGGTCCGCAGCGTCGTGGAACGGCTGACGGCGGCCGGGCACTGGCGCGACGGCGACAGCGAGATCCTGGTCGTCTTCGATGCCGGCTACGACGTGACCCGGATGGCCTGGCTGCTGAAAGACCTTCCCGTCGAGCTGCTGGGCCGGCTGCGCAGCGACCGGGTGCTGTGCTTGCCCGCCCTGCCGCGCCCGCCGGGCTCGACAGGCCGGCCCTCCCGGCACGGGCCGGAGTTCCGGCTGGCCGCCGATGGCGGCTGGCCCGAGCCAGCGGCGGTCAGCCTCACCCCGACCGAACGCTACGGGGCCGCGCAGGCATCGGCATGGGACCGGCTGCATCCCAGGCTGACCGGCCGCGCCGCCTGGGCAGGCCACGCCGGCGAGCTGCCGATCATCGAAGGAACCCTGATCCGGCTCCAGGTGGACCGCCTGCCCGGCGACCGGAACCCCAGGCCGCTATGGCTGTGGTCTTCCGCCACCGGCCTGGGTGCGGCCGACATCGACGTGCTGTGGCAGGCGTTCTTACGCCGCTTTGATGTTGAGCACACCTTCCGGCTGTACAAGCAGGTCCTGGGCTGGACCGTCCCGGCGATCCGCGACCCTGAGGCGGCCGACCGCTGGACGTGGCTGATCCTGGCCTGCCACGCTCAGCTGCGCCTGGCCCGGCCGCTGGCCGCGGACCTGCGGCTGCCCTGGGAACGGCCCGCACCGCCTGGCCGGCTCAGCCCCGCCCGCGTCCGCAGGGGGTTTCGCAACATCCGCGCGACGACGACCTGTCCGGCCGGCGCGCCAAAACCCGGAAAGCCAGGCCCCGGCAGGCCCCCGGGATCGAAGAACCGCCGCCCGGCCACCCGCCACGACGTGGGAAAGAACCCTGGCAAGGCCAAGCCCACGGCCGGCGGCGCGAAGCCGAAGGGTTAAACGGCAAGCTAAGGCATATGGACCTCGGCCCGGTTGGACGCTATGGAGATGCCGGGCATGCGGGTCTTGAACATAGGGGCGCGGTGCCCTGACTAGTGGCGGCACGGCTCAAAGCTTCGTGGGCGGGCGACACGCATCTCGCCCCTGCAGGCAAGTACCTCTCAACTTCGTCTGTCAGCGACAGCGGATCCGCACGCTCTAGCAGCAGCATTCCTGCAGACGCGGTGCGATGCCGGAAGTACATGTGTCCGGTCCCATCCAATGTGAGTCGTGGCTGGCCGTTTGAGCGGCGGGCGTGATTCATGTTGACGGGACGGTTGTTGCGGCTGGGGTGTCCCGGCCTGGGTCATGTCGCAGCTTCACGCGGTCAGGGCGGGGTTGCCGCGATCGTTGGTTTGTATCGTTTCGGGCTGGTTCCACGGATGCCCGGCCGGGACACGCCCGCCAACCGCTTCAGCTCAACGGGACCAATCAGCTAATCACTCAGATCCGCGACGCACGACTCAGGTTGGCCGGGACAGGACAACATGAGTGCTGCTGAATGGAAATCGCTTGCAGCAACCGTTAGTCCCCACCAATGTCACCACTAGCTTGATCATTTGAAAGGACTAGGCCTCTGACCTGGAGCCCCCTTACGGAATCGAACCGTAGACCTTCTCCTTACCATGAACCACCAGGAAGTACCCTGATGGACCCCACAGCCCTGAGCAGGCGGAACGCCGCCTATTGTCGTCCGCCAGTGAGTAGGGACCGCCGGTTCGCCAGTGACATGGGACCGGGTCCGGGCCGGGCAGTGGCTGTTTGCTGATGATGTGCCGGGCTTGCTGGCGTCGTCAAGGGCGGGGCTTTCCGGGAGTGTCCTTTCCGGGGATGGCTGCCTGGTTTACTGTCCGCTGGCCGCCGGGTCCACGTGGAGCGCCCGGAGCGTAGCGAGGACGAACGACGTGGAGGCGTCGGCTGGCGGACAGTGATAATGGGCGGCCCCGGGAAGGTGCTGTCACCTGGCTTTGCCGGCGGTGCCGGGCGGGTGGATGAACGGCCGTTGCCGGTGCCGGTAGGACTCGCCGTCGAGGACGAGTTCCCAGGCGGCGGACTGGAGCCGGTCGATCGCGGACTGGGCGAGCAGCCCGTCGGCCATCAGGGCCAGCCACTCGACGGGTTCGCGGTTGGAGGTGGTGATGGTGGCGGCGGTGCGGTGCCGTTCGACGATGATCTCGTAGATGCTGGCGGTGTCGGCGGCGTCCATCGGCTGCAGGCAGAAATCATCCAGGATAAGCAGGTCGGTCCGCAGCAGCTTGCGCATCTCGGTGTCGTGGCTGTTGTCCAGCCGGGCGGCCTTGAGCCTTTTGAGCAGCCGGTCGGCGCGTTCGAAGTGGACGGTGCGGCGGCGGCGGACGGCCGCGTGGCCCAGCGCGGTGGCGATGAAGGTCTTGCCGGTGCCGACCGGGCCCATGATCAGGGCATTGGCGGCGTTGTCGACGAACCGCAGGGAGAACAGCTCGTCGAAGACCTGATGGTCGTAGCTGATCGCGGCGGAGGCATCGAAGTTCTCCAGCCGCATCGCCGGGTCCAGGCCTGCAGCGCGGGCGCGGCGCGCCGCGG
>DAHVAN010000293.1 GCA_027314595.1 Actinomycetota bacterium
TCACCCGACCGCAGCGCCTGCGCCGCCAAGTGCAACGCCACCAGCGACGACGAGCACGCCGTATCCACGCTCACCGCCGGCCCCTCCAGCCCAAGCACATAAGAAATACGCCCCGACGCCACACTCGAAATCGCGCCGGTCCGGTACCCGTCCAGTTCAGGCGTCGCACCGACCGCGGTCTGGTAGTCGTTAGCGGTGATGCCGGTGTAGACGCCGACGTCGCGGCCGCGCACTGACGCCGGGTCGATCCCCGCCCGCTCCAGGGCCTCCCAGGAGGTCTCAAGCAGCAGCCGCTGCTGCGGGTCCATCGCCAGCGCCTCGCGGGGACTGATCCCGAAGAACCCGGCGTCGAACCCGGCCACGTCGGCCAGGAACCCGCCCACGCGGACGGACGACTTCCCCGCGGCATCCGGGTCCGGGTCGAACAGGCCCTCCAGGTCCCAGCCCCGGTCGGCGGGGAACTCCCCCACCGCGTCGGTGCCCGACGACACCAGCTCCCACAACCCGGCCGGACTGTCCACGCCACCGGGCAGCCGCACGCCCACGCCCACGATCGCGACCGGCTCCGACCGGATGTCCTCGAGTTCCTTGAGCTGGTCGCGGGCTTGCCGCAGCGCTGCTGTCGTGCGTCGGAGATATTCGAGGGTCCGGGCGTCCTCAGCCATCAGGTTCGCTCCATTTCCGGTCGTCGGAGTGGACGTGCACGATCTCGCTCAGGGGCCGAACCAGCTCGGTACGCAACGCGGACGGGTCCCTACTTCGGGGACCGGACGCCCATGAACAAGCGGAGCAGCCGTGTCGTGACGGCGTTGCCGGCGATCCGCAGGAAGATCGTCCGAAGCGTGATCGCGAACTCGCTGGGCGGGAGGAAGAAGCTCCCGCGGCCGCGGCGGGCCTGCGCCTGGACCTTCAGCGCGACCGGACGGAACCCGGCCTCCCACTCACGCAGGGCCCCGGCGAGGTCCCCGGGATGGCGTTCCAGCACATCACCGAGGAGAACAGCGCCACCAACGGCCAGCGACGCGCCGTAACCAGCGTAGAAGCCGGTGCACCAGGCCGCGTCGCCGACGAGGACCACGCGGCCCTGGCTCCAGGTGTCCATCTTGACCTGGCTCACCGGCCCGTAATAGGCCGACGAGACGGCCTCCACCTCCTTCAGCAGGGCCGGGACGGCCCAGCCGAGGTCCTCGAAACGGCGCCGGACCGACGTGGACAGGTCGGTGGCCAGATCGCTGCGCAGGTCAGTGCTCGTCCACAGGAACAGCACCGAGAAGGAGTCACCCAGGCGGCTGACCGCGACCATCCGGCCGACCCCGCTCATCAGGTGCTCGACCCCGGTGTCGACCGGGTTGCGCTCCACGTTGTAAAGCGCCAGGAGGTCACCGAAGTCAGCCCGGAACTCCGCCTCAGGACCGAAGACCAGCTCGCGGACGACCGAGTTGACGCCGTCCGCGCCGACCACCAGGTCGAAGCGCTCGCGGACCCCGTTCGACAGCACGCAGTCAACGCCGCCGGCGTCCTGCGCGATGCCCGACACGGTCGTGCCGTACTCGACCTTCACCTCGCCGTTCAGCGCGTCGAGCAGGATGTCCGCGATCTTGCCGCGCGGGATGTGCAAGGTCGGCTCGTTCATCAGCGCCAGCTGCGCCGCCGCCGGCCAGACGACGCGCAGCCGCCCGGCGGTGTCCAGCATGTGGATGTCCTCCCACGGCAGCTGCGCCTCGACGAGCTGCGGGAGGATGCCCAGCCGCCCGGCCGCCTGGTAGCCCACGCCCCGGAAGCTGATCCACGTCCCGCCGCTGCGGCTGCCGGGAGCCTTCTCCACGACCAGGACCTCCCAGCCGCCCCGGTGCAGCCTCAGCGCCGTGGACAGGCCAGCGACGCCCGCGCCGACGACCAGTGCCCGGCCTGCTTCCCGCCGTTGAGTAGACATTCAAGCCTCCATGCCATCGAATTCGTGACTGTGCGGTGCCGTCACGTCGGGAAGCGAGGGCCCGGGCGAACAGCCAGGTCAGCCTGGCCGAGAAGTCCCGGGCGCGCCAGACCGCACGCAGGCGCGCGGCCGGGGGGCCGTCGAGGGGACGGGTT
>DAHVAN010000300.1 GCA_027314595.1 Actinomycetota bacterium
GGACGCACGCCAGCCAGCAGGTCCGGCAGCCCGGCCCGCCCGGCCAGGGCCATCAGCGGCACCAGGCCGGCGTGCGTGAGCAGGTTCGGGTCATCGAACACCGCACGCGTCTTATCAAGACTGTGAGACAATCGCACTTAAACAGGTGCCCTCTCCGACCGGGACGTGGAAGCTTCAGTAACTCCCATCATCCCAGGTCAGAGGGCGCCTTTTCATTTAAATGCCGGCAAACTCGGGGCTTTCATCGGTGGATCCAGGCTCAGCCGGCATTGCGGTCGGCAGCCGCGATCGGCGACGAAGGCGTCCCGTTCCGCGAGATCACCGAGGTGATCGGCAAGCACCTGGACCTGCCGGTGGTCGGCATTCCCGGCGAGAAGGCACGGGGCCATTCCGGCTTGTTCGCGCTCTTCGCGGTCGCGGGCTTCGATATACGTCAACTGACCGATGTCTCTCACTGCAAGTTGCAGCACCATTTGTCGCGCAACCGGCGCCAAGGGCGTGTCCGGGCCGCCCGGTCCCTTGGATGGCCATGCAGTGCAGTGCGGCAAGCCCCCTATCCCGGGCTCGCGCTTGGCCGCCAGACCTCGAGGAGGCACGTGACCGGCAACGCTCCCTACCGGGCAGACACCAGGTTCCTGACCATCTTCGAGGTTGCGGTGATCTTGCGGGTGTCGAAACGGACGGTGTACCGCCTCGTGCACGACGGGGACCTGGAGGCCATCCGGGTCGACGGTTCCTTCCGCATTCCCGAGCGCGCGATCAGGCCTCAGGCATCTTCGTAGTTGCCGTTAAGGTCCCACCGCGAAGTCCGATGGCCCGGTCCTTCCTCCGGATGTCTGCTAGAGATGGTCTGCGCGGTCTGGTGGCTGGTGGCTTTGTGCTGCCGGGCCTGGCGATCCGGCCCAGTGGCTTGTGATCCAGCTGGTGATGAGCTTGAGGATCTCCGTGTCGACCGGCTGGCGGACCGAGCGGCGGTAGGCCCGCGGGCCGGCCGATGCGGGGTCGGGCCGGAACAGGTGGCTGAGGTCGCCGGTTACGTGGCCTTCGAAGGGGCCCTGGACGAGACGGCCGATCGCCGCCACGTCCTCCGGCGGTACCTGGACGTCCTGGCCGCCGGTGATCGCGAGGACGGGAACCGTGATGCGGGCCAGTGCCGGGCGCGGGTCGTAGGCCAGGAAGTCGCGCAGCCAGCGGGCGTTGAGCCGGATGCCCTGGATCCGGATGACGCCGGCCGTGGATGCCTTGATGCGGGCCACCCGCTTGCGCTGGGTGCGGATGATGTCGGTGCGGGTGATCTTCAGGATCATCCTGGCTGTGGCGGGGAGCCGGGCCGCGAGCATCTCGGTCTGCCAGGAGAGGATCTCCCCGGCTGGCCGGGCGCCGGCGCCGAGCAGGACGGCGCCGTCGACCGTGCCGGCGGCGGCCAGTTCGGCCGCGTACCATGCCCCTTCGCTGTGCCCGACGGCGATCAGCGGGAGGCCCACCCGCATGACCACCGATTCTGCCCACAGCAGCGGGCACGCACCCGGTGCCGCGGTCAGCGGGCCGGTCGTGACGCAAGAGCCAGCCGTGACCAGATAATCCGCATAATGAGGAGTCGGGCACGATGACTGACCAGTAGTTGTTGACCAGCCCGACCCGGCGCGGGCCGAAGCGGAGCGGCACGATCCCCGGACGGCCTGGTCACCTCCGCGTGCGGGTGAACTTCGCCGGTCACGCCGCGGCGCTCGGCTGCGGCGCGAAAACTGAGCCTGGATCACTCGCCTGTGGCCCCGTCGATTGACTCGCGGAGCAGGTCGGCGTGGCCGTTGTGGCGCGCGTATTCCTCGATCATGTGACACAAGATCCACCGCAGGCTGGGGGAACGCCCGTCGGGCCAGGTCCGCCCGGCCAGCCGGCCGAGCCCGTCGCCGCTGTCAAGCACCTGCGCGACATCGGCGCGGGACTGTTCCACGGCCCGCTGCCACAAGGCGAAAAGCTCCGCGGGGGAATCCTCGGCGGCCGTGCGCCATTCCCAGTCGGGGTCGGCCTCCCAGTCCACCGCGTCCCACGGCGGCCCGTACTCGCGGCCATGCAGGGAACGGGAGAACCAGCCATACTCCACGAGGGCCATGTGCTTGAGGATGCCGCCGAGGGTCATCGCGGAGGCCGCCGTCGTCGCCCGCAGGCCGACCGCGTCCAGCCCCGAGCACTTCCAGGCCAAGGTGGCGCGCTGATAGTCGAGGAAACCCAGCAGCGTCGCCACCTCGCCCGCGGCGACCGGGGGTTCGGGACGTCCGTGCTCGTCCAGTCCTGTCATGGGTCTCATTCTGCCGTGCCGCACGGCGGGTGCCGCCATCCTGGCGCGATCACCGGAGTCAGGAGCCAGCAAATCCCCGAAAGAACTGACGGCCTCGTGACCCGGCCGCGGATCGTGGGTTAGCACCCTGCTGTGTCTATCGCCATCCGCCTCGCCCCTGGGTGCCGGCCGCGCGGTTGCCGGGCTCCCGCGCGGCGTGTGCTCGGGCGCAGGGTGCGGTATGTGCTCGGCGCCGAGGCTGGCCAGGTGAACGGGATGCGCTGGTCCGGCGTCCCCGCGGCGCCGTGCGAGTTATCTGCGCGAGATCTCTCCTCTTGTCAGGTGGTGCGCTTGTGCAGGAGCCAGACGGCGGTGCCCAGGGCCGCGGCGGCGATGGCCAGGAGCAGCCCGCCCTGGATGAGCTGCAGTGTCCAGAACCGGCTGGCGGGCAGGTAGGTGACCACGAGGTCGCCGCCGCGGCGGGTGACGCTGAGCACGAAGTCGCCGAGGTGGCCGGTGACCGGCGGCACGGAGGCGGGCCGGGCGCCGGGGCAGCCGGCCTGGCAGGGGATCGTCATGGTGGCGGGCGGCGGCAGGTGAACCGGCCCGTTCAGGAGCACGACGACGGTGGCGGGGACTTCCCAGGCGATGTAGGCGGCGACCATGGCCCCGATGACGTTGCGCAGCAGCAGCCCGGCGAGCACGGCGAGCCCGAACGCGCACAGCAGCGAGGCGGTGAACGTCAGCCCCCCGGGGTTTGACAGGCCGGGCTGGAACCGGGAGGTGACCTGGTCCAGCGGCGTGCGGTACCAGGTCATCAGCGCGGTGACGGCCGCGCCGAAGACAATCAGCCCGCCGGTGACCAGCCCGAGCTTGACGGCCAGCCAGCGGCTCCGCGGCACGGTCTGGGTCCAGGCCAGCCGCCAGGTCCCCCGTTCCAGTTCCGCGCCGAGCAGCGGGGCGCCGGCGACGATCCCGAGCAGCCCGGGGATCGCCAGGAGCGGCACATCGGCGATCATGCTGACACCGCGGCTGAACTGGTTCGCGAACGACGTGATGACCGCGGGGCAGCCGGCCCCGCCGCTGCGCGCCAGGCAGGCCGGGATGCCGTCGGCCGTGTACGCGGTCCGCATCCGGGTGCCGACGCTGACCGCGAAGACGGCCAGCGCGCAGAGCAGGATCAGGCAGGCGATCGCCTGGGAGCGGTGCTGCCGCCAGGTGACCCAGATCATGGCGTGACCGCCGGCCTGCACGCCCCGGGCCGCCGACCGGGAGGGGCGTGACCGCCGGCGGACTGCGTGGCCGGGCGCTGCAGGTAGGCCAGCACCATCTGCCCGAAGCTGGCCGCCTCGGCCTGCCAGCCCGGCCGCTGGCCCTGCGCCAGCTGCCCGAGATCGGCCGCCACCAGCACGGTCGAGTGCCGGTCGCTGTCCGTGCGGCTGATCACCGTCCCCGGCAGGCCGCCGTCCGGGACCTGCCGCGGCACCGTCAGCAGGTGATGCCCGGCGAGCAGGTCATCGACCGGCCCGGCCAGCCGCAGCCGCCCGCCGGTGAGCACCAGCAGCCAGTCGCACAGCCGTTCCAGCTCGGAGATCACGTGCGAGGCGATGAGCACGGTCAGGCCCGAGCCGGCCGCCTCGGCCATCACGTCCCGCATGAACTCCAGCCGGGCGACCGGATCCAGGCTCGCGACGGGCTCGTCCAGGGCCAGCAGCGGCGCGCGCTTGGCCAGCGCCATGGTCAGCGCGACCTGCGCCTGCTGCCCGCCGGACAGGGCCTTGACCTTCCGCCCCGGCGCGATGCCCAGCGCGTCCATCCGCGCCTCCGCCAGCGCCTGATCCCAGCGCGGGTTCATCGACCGCCCCAGGCGGAACATGCCCGCGACGGTGAAACCCCGGTAGAGCGGATGATCCTGGGCCAGGTAGCTGACCCGGGCCAGCGTCGATGAGGTATACGCCCGGCAGGGCTCGCCGAATACCGCGATCTCCCCTTCGGTCGGCGCCAGCAGGCCCGCGGCCAGCGACAGCAGCGTGGTCTTGCCCGCCCCGTTCGGGCCGACCAGGCCGGCGACCGACCCCGCGGGCACCGCGAACGTGCAGTCCCGCAGCCCCCAGACCCGCCCGTACCGCCTGCCGAGCCGGTCCGCGCGCAGCGCCGCGGCGCCATCGCCGCCCGTCACCTGACCCCCACCTTCCGCACGTCGTGGCGGACCACCGCGATCAGCGCCGTCACCGCCTCCTCGCTCAGCCCGGCCTCGTGCGCCGAACGGAACCACTCCTCCAGCAAAGCCCGCAGCGACCCGCTGGCGGCGGGCGGCGGCGGAGCCAGGGCGGCGGTGATGAACGTGCCCTGCCCGGGACGGCCCCCGGCCAGGCCCTCGTGCTCCAGCTGACGGTACGCCTTGACCACCGTATTGGGGTTGATCGCCAGGTCCCCGGCAAGCTCCTTGACCGTCGGCAGCCGGTCCCCGTCACGCAGGTAACCCAGCAGCAGCCACTGCCGGACCTGATGCACGAGCTGCAGGTAGGGCGGAACGCCCGAAGACGCGTCCAGCCGGAACCGGAACATGACCCCCCTTCCGTCAGCATATTATTCTATGATGTTAGAATAACAGTAATAGTCCAGGGTTCTGTGGTCAAGGCGACGTCGGCAGCCGGCCCGGCCAGTACCTCCTGCGCCAGCGCAGTGCTTGGTAGCGGTCATCCCCGGCCAGGACCGCCGGACTGCCTGAACGCGGTGTAGGCGCACCCAGCCGAGAGATTTGCCGCCATGCGGCGGGCAACCTCGGCTGCTACCCGCCGCAAGCCGTCTGCCTAGCTTGGCAGGACGCCTTCCCGGTCATGCAGGACGATCGTGCCCAGGAAGAAGTCTCCGACCGACGTCTGGCCGCTGCCGGAGAACACGAAGAACAGCAGCACTATCAGAGACAGGCCGCTGAGGCTCAGGCCGAGAAACTGCCGCTCCGCCATCTGCCACCTGCCCGGCACCCGTCCGGTCCCCGGGTCCCAGCACCGGAGCCCCAGTAGCTGCTGCGCCGGTGTCTGCCCCCGTCCCCACGTTGCGGCGCTCCAGGTCAGGTAGCCGATCCCGAGGGTTCCGGCAAACAGCAAGAATCCCAGTGCCACGCCGGCGAGGACTCGCACCCGGGCCGCCGTGTAGCGTGTGTCCGCGGGAAGCACTAGCCGGGTCTCGCCGTCGTAACGCATCCCGGGAGGGACCTCCGGCGCGGCGAATTGCGGGTAAGCCGGGCCGAGGATCTCCGGATCGGGCGCATCGGCCACGTGACTCATGGTGACCGCCGGACCCGGTGAACGAGCGGAAGGCAGGGCGGGACACCCGAGGGCGCATCCAGCCGGAACCGGAACATGAACCTTCTTTCCCTCAGGCATTATTCTATGATGATGGTATAATGGTAAAGATGCGAGGCGGCGTAGTCAAGGTGCACCGGCACCTCTCCCCGGCCTTCCCGTTGTATTCGTCAGGACCTGAGCCTGGCTCCACCTGTCAGGCACAGAGGCTCTGGGACGGCAGCTCAGGGTCCACGGAGCTTCGATGCACCGTGCGGAGGAGGATCTGCCGGAGCGGCGTCCAGCACCGGAGGAAGCCATGTGGGATCAGGCCGGCCAGCTGTATGCCTATCACGGGGATGTCCCTGCCGAGGTGCGGCTGCTGAAGCTGACCGAGGAGGTCGGCGAGGTGGCCGAGGCGTTCATCGGCATGCACGGGCTGAACAGGCGGAAAGGGGTTTGCCGCACTCGTGATGACCTGCTTGCCGAGCTCGCCGATGTGATCATCACCGCGGCGGTCGCGATGAGCGGCGTCACCGGGGACGTGGATGAGGCCCGGAGTCATCTTGAGCGGCGCCTCGCCTCGGTTACCGAGCGCGCGGGACCCTGAGGCGCGCAGCCGCGCGGGTTCGCGGCGTTACCTGGGGATGACTGACTGCCGTCCCGGGTGGGCGGCGTGGACGTAGTTGATGGCGGTGTTCTCGGTGATGCCGAAGACGCGGACCAGGTGGACCGGGTCGGCGGTGTGGCGGGCCTCGTCCAGGATGCGGTCCTGCCGCAGCCGGTCCGGGCGG
>DAHVAN010000306.1 GCA_027314595.1 Actinomycetota bacterium
GACCCCTGCGCCGGGGTCAAACTACACACAATAACGCGGGCGGTCTTGCCGGCGAGCGCTGCCTGCCCGGAATGTCCTGGTTTCCGCATGGCGGGCGGTCCCGGTGTGGGGTCGCGTCCCGCCGGGGCCTCACACCCGCCACACCCGTCACACCTGTCATAGCTGAGGCATCACCCCGGCGGCGATCTGCTCAAGGTGCCCGAGGTCGTCGAGGTCGAGGACTTGCAGGTACAGCGTCGTCGCGCCCGCCTCGGCGAACTCGCCGATCTTGTCCACGATCTCGGACGGGGTGCCCGCGAGGCCGTTGCGCCGCAGCTCGGGCAGATCCCTGCCGATCGCCGACGCGCGGCGGAGCAGTTCGGGCTCGTCTTTCCCGCAGCACACGACCTGGGCGGCGGAGAACCTCATCGAGGACGGGTCGCGGCCCGCGGCCTGGCAGGCCTCCCGCACCCCGCCGAACCGTGCCGCCGAGGACTCCGCGGACACGAAGGCCGCGTTGAACTCGTCGGCGTACCGGGCCGCGAGCGCGGGGGTGCGACGCGGGCCGCCGCCGCCGATGATGACAGGAGGGCGCGGGCGCTGGGCCGGCTTGGGCAGCGCGGGCGAGTCGGTGACCTGGTAGTAAGCGCCGTCGTAGCAGAACTTCTCGCCATCGGGAGTCTCCCAGAGCCCGGTGATGACCGCGAGCTGCTCGGCCAGCCTGTCGAACCGCTCCCGAAGCGGGGGGAACGGCACGCCGTACGCCTTGTGCTCCGCCTCGAACCAGCCGGCGCCGATCCCGAACTCGGCGCGCCCGCCGCTCATCTCGTCGACCTGGGCGACGGCGACCGCGAGCGGACCAGGCAGCCGGAACGTCGCGCAGGTCACCAGCGTGCCGAGCCTGATCCGGCTGGTCTCGGCGGCCAGCCCGGCCAGCGTCGTCCACGCGTCGGTCGGCCCCGGCTGGCCGGAGACGTCGCCCATCTTGAGGAAGTGGTCGGACCGGAAGAACGCGTCGAAGCCGAGGTCCTCCGCGGTGGTGGCCACGCGGCGCAAGGTGGCGTAGCTGGCGCCCTGCTGAGGTTCCGTGAAGATCCGAAGTCGCATGCGTCCCATCTTGGCGCATTACCATCCCGCCGCCGGCCGGGCCGGCCGGCCGGCCCGGCGTGCGCGAACGCCGATGGCCGCCGCTACATCAGCGACCCGGGCCAGGCCTCCCGCTCGTCCCACCTGACCCGGCGGCTGTGCGCGCACCGCCCGAGCCACACGCGGCCGGTCCGCACGTAGCACGTGCTCAGGCCGTGGACCGTGATGGCCGTCCGCACGGCCGCGATGTGGCAGAGAAACGCCTTGCCCGACAGGAGGTGGAGCTCGCCGATCCGCTGCGCCTTGGCGAGGTCGTCGGTAACGCCCATCAGGTACGGGGTCTCGCCGATGTTCCGGGTGAGCAGGGTCCAGCAGTACATGGCGGCCAAGCTAGCACGATTTAGGTCGCTCGTCCAAGGTCGACTACTGTCGAAGCGTTGCGATTGGCAATATTGCCATTCGAGTACGGTACAAGAGTGTCGATAGGTGACGAATCAGACCCAAGAGCGTACATACGTCTCGCGGCAGAGCTGCGAAGGGACATCGCGAGCGGCAAACTTCAGCCCGGCAAGCCGACGCCGTCCATCACCACGCTCAGCCAGCGGTACGGGCACGCCAGGCAGACATGCGCCAAGGCGCTTCGCATGCTTGTCGATGAAGGGCTGCTCATCCGTTACCCCGGCCTTGGCTACTACGTCGCCGGCGCCCCCAGGCCGGACTCGCCGGCGAGCACGCCGGACCAGCCCGACGCCCCGTAGCGCAGCGGACCCCGGCGCCCCGGCGAGAGGAGCCGGATGGACGCCGGACAGCCCGTCACGGCGACGTCCGGCTGGCCGGCGCCGGCCAGGGCCGGCCTGAGGCTGCTGACCCCGCCGATACCGGCCGGGTTCGGGCAGGTCAGCGGGTAACCGTAGCCACGCACTCCACGTGATGGGTCATCGGGAACGCGTCGAACGCGCGCAGCGCCTCGAGCGCCCAGCCGCGCTCGAGCAGCAGCCCGAGGTCGCGGGCGAGCGTGGCGGGGTCGCAGGACACGTACGCGAACCGCTCCGCCCGCCCCGCACCAGAAAGATAGTCGACAACCTCCCTGGCCAGCCCGGCCCGCGGCGGGTCGGCGACGGCGAGCCTGGCGGGCGGCAGCCCGCCGTACCGCAGCAGCCGCGCCACGTCGCCGCGACGCACCCGCGCCCACGGCCAGTCCCGCAGGTTGTGCCGCGCGTCCTGGACGGCACCGGCGCCGGATTCGATCCCGGTCACGGCGCCGTCCGGGCCGACCAGGGGCGCGATCGCCCCGGCGAAGAGCCCGGCGCCGCAGTACAGGTCCAGGACGCGGTCCCCCGGCTCCGGCTCGAGCGCCGCGAGCACCGCGGCGGTGAGCGTATCGGCGGCGGCCGGGTGCACCTGCCAGAACACGCCCGCGCTCACCCGCCAGTCCCGCCCCGCCGCTCGCTGGCTCAGGTGCGCCTGGCCGCGCAGGAGTGTCAGGCGGTGCCCCGGGCGTCCCGGGCGTCCGCGCCGGCTGAGCACCGATTCGGCTGGCACCTCCGCCGCCCAGTCCTCTTCTCTTTCCACGGAACGGAGCGGGCCGTCTCCCCCGCGCCCCGTTCCTCCCTTCCGTCGCCCGGCCGCCGCCGCGGTCACGATGACCGCGCGTTCGGGATCGTCGCCGCTGCCCGCGACGGCCTCCACGGACTCGGCGCCCGGCCAGCGGCGCCGCGGGATGCGCAGATCCCTGATGCCCTGGTGCGCGATAGGGCAGTCGCCGATGTCCACGATCTCGTGCGAGCGGTGGGCGCGCAGCCCGGCCAGGCCGTCCTGCCGGACCGCGAACTGCACCCGGGTGCGCCAGCCGAGCCCGGTCTCGTCGCCTGGCATCGGCTCCACGGCGATCTCGCGGTCGAGGCCTGCCAGCCGCCGCAGGTGCTGCCCGATTACGGCGGCCTTGAGCGCCCGCTGCGCGGGCAGCGCGACATGCTGCCAGTCGCAGCCTCCGCACCCGCCGGGCCGCGCGCTCGGGCACGGCGGCTGGACCCGGTCCTGTGACGGCCGCAGGATCGCCACCGCGTCGGCGCGAGCGAACCGGGACGTGACCTCCGTCACCCGGGCGACGACCCGCTCGCCGGGCAGCGCGTGCCTGACGAAGACCACGGGCAGGCCGGCGGGCCTGGCGACACACCAGCCGCCCTGCGCAACGTCGCCGGCCTCGACCTGCACGGCATCCCCGATCTCAAGACCCACCGGACAGCGCCTCCTGATTCAGGCCCAAGTACTGGGGTCGCATTCTCCCACGTGAGGGCATAACTTTGGCGGGGCGCCTGGTTCAGGCGCCTGGCAGCGCGATGACGCACCGCGAAAGGACGGGTCGTGCATATCGTGATCATGGGCTGCGGCCGGGTCGGCTCGACGCTTGCCCACATCCTGGAGGACCGCGGTCACACGGTCGCGGTCATCGACCGCGATCCGGAGGCCTTCCGCAGGCTCCGCCCGGCGTTCAAGGGCGACCGGGTGACCGGGATCGGCTTCGACCGCGACGTGCTCACCAGGGCCGGGATCGAGCGTGCCGACGGCTTCGCGGCGGTGAGCAGCGGTGACAACTCCAACATCATCTCCGCCCGGGTGGCCAGGGAGACCTTCGCCGTCCGCCGGGTGGCGGCACGGATCTACGACCCGCGCCGCGCGGAGGTCTACGAGCGGCTCGGCATTCCCACGGTCGCCACCGTACGGTGGACGGCCAACCAGATGCTGCGCAAGCTGCTCCCCGAAGGCACCGAGCCGCTGTGGCGCGACGCCACCGGCAAGATCGTGCTCAGCCAGGTGACGGTGTCCCCGGCCTGGATCGGCGAGCCGGTGAAGATGGTCGAAGCGTCCGTCCGCGCTCGCATCGCCTACATCGACAGGCTTGGCGAGGCCATCGTGCCCCAGCCGGGGACGGTGCTGCAGGAAGGCGACGTCGTGCACGTCATCGCGGCCGAAAGCGAGCTTGACAGGATCACGGCGTCACTGGCCACACGTGAGGGAGGCGGTCACTGATGCGGGTCGCAATCGCCGGCGCGGGGGCGGTGGGCAGGTCCATCGCCCGCGAACTGCTCGAGAACGGCCACGAGGTGCTGCTCATCGACCATAATCCGGCCGCGATCAAGGTGGACAGCGTGCCGCGCGCCGAGTGGCTGCTCGCGGACGCGTGCGAGATCAGCTCGCTCGACGACGCGGCGCTCGACCGGTGCAACGTCGTCGTCGCCGCGACCGGCGACGACAAGGTCAACCTCGTCGTGGCGCTGCTCGCCAAGACCGAGTACGGCGTACCGCGGGTCGTGGCGCGCGTCAACCACCCTGGCAACGAGTGGCTGTACAACGAGTCGTGGGGCGTCGACGTGGCCGTCTCCACGCCGAGGCTGCTGTCCGCGCTCGTCGAGGAGGCGGTCAGCGTGGGCGACCTGGTCCGGCTGATGACCTTCGGGCAGAGCGAGGCAAGCCTCGTCGAGCTGACGATGCCGGCGGACGCGCCGCTGGCCGGCAAGCAGGTCGGCGCGATCGAGTGGCCCGCCGACGCGGCGCTGGTGGCGATCCTGCGCGAGGGGCGCGTTCTCGTGCCGCAGCCTGAGGACCCGCTCCAGGTCGGCGACGAGCTCTTCTTCGTCACCACCGAGGACGTCGAGGACCAGCTGGAGCGCCTGTTCTCCGCTGGCTGACCGGCAGGGGACGCTAGCGGGTCTCGGTCATCTCGGGGCCGCGCTCGAAGGGGTTCGGCTGGGTGGCGAACCGGCTGGCCTGCTCCTCCGCGCGGGCCTGTTCCTCCGCGAGCGCCTGCGCCGCCTCGGGAGGCAGCCGCAGCTCGAGCAGGTCCCGCGGCGGCACCGGATGGTCGCCGCGGCTCACGACGACCTCGCGCATGAGCGCCTCGAGCGGAGCCGCCGCGGCGGCGTTCTCCGCCGCGGGACCGCTGAACAGGCCGCGCAGGAACCACCGCGGGCCGTCCACGCCGGTGAACCGGACCGGCCGCACGCCGGACTGCGGCTGGCCCGGCACCGCGTGGACGCGCGCGAGGAGCTCGATGCCGAACGGGCCGTGGCGCTGCGACACCTGTCCGCCGCCGCCGGTGATCTCCGCCGCGATCTCGGCGCGCACGTCGTCCCACAGCGCGGCCCGCTTGGGCGCGGCGAACGCCATGAGCTGCAGTTCGCTGCCCTGGTGCTGCACGACCACGCACGCGCCCTGCGTCTCGGCGAAAACCAGCTGGATGTCCAGGCCGGGCAGCGCAGGGACCTGCAGGCTGCCGAGATCGACTCGCTGCATGTCCGTGTGCGGCTCGGCCACGTCCCACGGGCCGCCGGCGCGTCGCGCGGCGGCGTCCGGGACCTCGCCGGCGAACTCCGTTCCGGCCTCGGCCGTCAGGTCCGCCGCGGTCGGCGCGGCTCCGGCCTCCCCGGAGTCGCGGTCACTGGCGTTGCGTCGCCGACCGAACACGTCGCTCTCCCCTCGTCATTCCCCGGAGGCCAGGCCGGCGGGTAGTCCGCCCCCGTGACCGCCGGTCGAGCCAAAACCACCATCGCCCCTGACCGAGCCGGGCAGGGCCCCCACCTCACAAAACGTCGCGTGCTCCACTCGCTGCACCACGAGCTGGGCGATCCGGTCGCCGCGCCGGAACGAGACCGGCCGGGCCTGGTCGGTGTTCAGCAAGATCACCTGTATCTCGCCACGGTATCCCGCGTCGATCGTGCCTGGCGCATTGACCACGGTGACGCCGTCTCTGGCGGCGAGCCCGGAACGCGGGTGCACGAAGGCCGCGTACCCGGCGGGCAGCGCTATCGCGATCCCGGTGCGCACCAGGGCGCGCTCGCCCGGCGCGAGGTCCACGTCGTGGGCGGCGACCAGGTCCGCGCCCGCGTCCTGCGGCCTGGCGTAACCCGGCAGCGGCACGTCTGGGTCCACCCGCTGGACGAGCACGCGGACGGCGTCCGCGGCAGGCCCGGCCGCGGACGCCGTCC
>DAHVAN010000307.1 GCA_027314595.1 Actinomycetota bacterium
ATCAGCGCCAGCGACGCCGCGGACACCGCGTACGTCGCCGCGTCCAGGCCGAACGCGACGGCCGGGCCAGAGGCGGCCACCACTACCCCGCCGATCACCGGGCCGAGCAGCGAGGCGGCCTGGACCGCGCCGGTGTACACCGCGTTCGCGGCGGGGAGCCGCCCGGCGTCGAGCAGCGTGGGCATCAGCGCTCCCGACGCGGGCATGAACAGCGCCGAGCAGGCGCCGAGCACCGCGGCGACCGGGGCGAGCGCGGCCAGCGACGAGACATGCTCCGCCGCCAGGACGGCGAACACGGCGGTCAGCGCGCAGCGCATCGCGTCCGAGCCGAGCATGACCAGCCGCGGCCCGACCCGGTCGGCCAGCGATCCGCCGGGCACGGTCAGCGCCGCGCGCGGTATCCCGTAGCAGGCGAGCACGATCCCGAGCTGGGCGGCGCTGCCGTGGTTCGAGAGCACGAGCCAGGGGAGGGCGACGGCGTAGCAGAAGTCCCGGCCGTCGAGGTGAACTGACCGACCGTCAGCAGCCGGAACGACCGCACGCCAAGCGGCCCGGATCGCCAGGACGCGGCGAGCCGGCCGCGCCGTCCCTGGTCGGCTGTGCCGGTCACGGGTCTCTCCATGTGTTGGGGGGTGGGGGCGGGGGAGCCGGCCGGAACGCGGCCGCTAGCCGTGCTCAGCCGGGTCCGGCTCGAACCAGGGGATCAGCTCGACCAGGACCTGGACGCGGCGCGCGCCCGGCGGCCGGTCGCCGCGGGGCAGCCGGCGGTACTCGCCGAACAGCCCGATCAGCCGCGTGCGCAGGGCGATGAGCTCTTCCGGGGTCGCGTGCAGCACGTCGTGAAGGCGGCCGAGCGCCTCCTGCCACTGCGCCGGGTATTCCGGCTGGCGCTCCAGGTACTTGTCCCGCAGTTCCTCCGACTGAGCGCGCACCGTCTCGTCGAGCCACCGTCCCGCGACCTGGGTGGCGGGCGTGACGCCGGGGCCCTCAGGCACCGACGAGGCGACGATGCGCGCCCGCCACGGCCGCTGCCGTCCGTCCGCGGCGCTGTCCAGGTCTTCTTCGACGAAGCCGTACTGCGCCAGCGTGCGCAGGTGGTAGCTGCACGCCGACGGGGACAGGCCGACCACATCGGCGCACTCGGTGGCGGTGGCCGGGCCCTCCAGGCCGAGGAACTGCCAGATCTCCATCCGCGCCGGGTGGGCGAGCGCCCGCAGCGTCCGGGGGTCGGTGATCTGGACGGGGTTGCCGACCGTGCCGGGCGCCGGAGGCGAGACCTGCGCCGGGAGAGCCGGCCCGCCCCGTTCGGGATGATAGGTTTCTCCCATGCGTGAAAGAGTACTTTCGAAATAAAAGCTTCACAATACCCGGGAATGAATCGCCGGCCGCCGGAGATGACAGTGAGCATGACACCGGATGAACTGCGCTCCCGGCTCGGGCGTGTCGGGATCTGGATGCCGCCGCCCGCGTGGATCGGTGCGGACCCGGCGGCGATGGCGGCGGCGGCCGAGCGGGCAGGGTTCACGTCCTTGTGGATCGGCGGCGGGAACGCCACGCCGGACGCGCTCGAGCTGCTGCGGCCGCTGCTGGCGGGAAGCTCGCGGCTGGTGGTCGCGACCGGGATCGCGAGCATCTGGGCGTGGGAGCCGTCGCGGCTGCGTTCGGAGGCGGTCGCCCTGGCCAAGGACTTCCCCGGGCGGTTCATCCTGGGCCTCGGCGTCAGCCACGCGCCGCTGGTCACCCAGGTCGGGCACGCCTATGAGCGGCCGCTGGCCAAGATGGAGAAGTTCCTCGACGAGCTCGACCACCCGGCGCACCGCCTGACGGGCGGTGACCTGCCGCCGGTCGTGCTCGCGGCGCTCGGGCCGAAGATGCTCACGCTGTCCGCGGAGGTCACGGCGGGCGCCCATCCGTACTTCACGCCGCCCGAGCACACCGCGTTCGCGCGCTCGGTGCTCGGCGCATCGCCGCTGCTTGTGCCCGAACAGGCGCTGTCGCTGGCCGGCGACCCGGCCGAGGGCCTGGCCGCGGGGCGCGCGTACGCGGAGCACTACCTGAGGTTGCCGAACTACACGCGCAACCTGCGGCGCTTCGGCTTCGGGCCCGATGACCTGTCCGGCGGGGGGAGCGACCGGCTGGTCTCGGCGATCATCCCGTCCGGCGCCTCGGTGGTGGCCGGCCGGGTTCGCGAGCACCTGGACGCGGGCGCGGACCACGTGGTCCTGCAGCCGCTCGACTCCGCGGGCGCCTTCGCGGCCGGCCAGTTCGACGAGCTCGCTGCCGTGGTCTGCGGCCTCATGAAGTAGCCGCGTGCGGCACGCCGGTCACGTCGTACAGATGGTGCACGGGGTCGTGGATGAAGTACCTGCCGAACGCCTCGACCGTGAACGCGGCGCCGTCGCCGCGCCGGCCCGGGCGCTGCCACTGGTCTCCCTCGACCGCGCCGAACCGGCCGGCGAGCGCCGCGGCGGCCTCGGCTAGCTGCGCCGCCACCGTCGCGGGATCCTGCTCGCCGTACCCGTCCGCGACCGCGGTCTGGTCCTGGTCCCAGTAGGCCGCATTCGGGGCGGGGCGGGGCGGGGCGGCGCAGCGCCCAGGTCCAGTCCTTGGTATCGGGAATGATCGGCACGAGGTCCACGGTAGCGCTCGCACGGTGGCCCGCCGGACGGCCTCGCGGAAGGCGGCGACCGCGCCTACCGTGGTGTGATGCGACGCGACATCTTCACCGATGAGCACGAGGCGTTCCGCGGCATGGTCCGCGCGTTCATCGCCCGGGAGGTGACCCCGTACCACGAGCAGTGGGAGCGCGACGGCGTGGTGTCCCGCGACGTGTGGCTGGCGGCGGGCCGCACCGGGCTGCTCGGCATCGACATGGCGGAAAAGCACGGCGGGGGCGGGAACCCGGACTACAGGTACTACGCGATCATGGGCGAGGAGTTCGCCAGGGCCGGGGCGACAGGACCCGCGTTCATGGTGCACAACGACATGATCGGCCGGTACCTGGACCGGCTGTGCACCCCTGAGCAGCGGGACCGCTGGCTGCCCGGCTACTGCTCGGGAGAGCTGATCGCGGCGATCGCGATGACCGAGCCGGGCGCGGGCAGCGACCTGCAGGGCATCCGCGCCGTCGCGGTCA
Source organism: Actinomycetota bacterium (assembly GCA_027314595.1). GTDB lineage: Bacteria > Actinomycetota > Actinomycetes > Streptosporangiales > Streptosporangiaceae > Trebonia. The sequence goes on from DAHVAN010000307.1 coordinate 3,137, forward strand.
GGGACGGCGATCACTACGTGCTCAACGGCCAGAAGACGTTCATCTCCAACGGCCAGCTCGCCGACCTCGTGATCGTGGCGGCCAGGACCGGCCCGGCCAGCGGGCACAGGGGGATCAGCCTGCTGGTCGTCGAGCGCGGCATGCAGGGCTTCACCCGCGGCCGGAACCTGGACAAGATGGGCATGCACGCTCAGGACACCTCCGAGCTGTTCTTCACCGACGTGCCGGTGCCCGCGGCCAACCTGCTCGGCGCCGAAGGCGGCGGGTTCGTCGCGCTGATGGAGAACCTGCCGCGGGAGCGGGTCACGATCGGCGCCTTCGCGCTCGCCGCGGCGGAGAAGGTTTTCGAGGACACGCTCGCGTACTGCAAGCAGCGCACGGCGTTCGGCCGGCCGATCGGCAGCTTCCAGCACAGCAGGTTCCTGCTCGCCGAGATGGCCACCGAGCTCGCCGTCGCCCGCGCCTTCACCGACAAGGCGATCATGGCCCACGCCGTCGAGGAACTGTCCACCCAGGAGGCGTCCATGGTCAAGTGGTGGAACACCGAGCTGTGCAACCGCGTGACCGACCGGTGCGTCCAGCTGCACGGCGGCTACGGCTACATGCGCGAGTACCCGGTGGCGCGCGCGTGGGCGGACAGCAGGGTCCAGTCGATATTCGGCGGCACCACCGAGATCATGAAGGAGATCATCGGCCGCGGTCTCGGCGTATAGGCCTGACCAGGCACTACGCCAGGTCTGTGGCCCTATGGGCTGCCCTGGCAAGCCTATGGATTCTGGGCGGCGCCACCGAGATCATGAAGCAGATCATCGGCCGGGGCCTCGCCCGGCCCGCGCGGGATGAGGACGCCGAGGACCAGGCCGATGACGGTGAGCACGAGCATCATCGTCAGGGCGACGGCGAGCGTATGCGCAGTGGGGCGCGTGACAGCCGCTATGACCGAGCCGACCAGGGCGGTGCCCAGCGACGATCCCAAGCAGGAACAGCGCGCCGATGGCGACGTAGATCCAGACCGGGGAGATCGAGCCCTTGGGTATCACCACCGTGCCCCCGATGGTGAGTTGGTGGCGGCGTAGCTGGCGATGAACTGGGCAAGCGCCAGGGGCAGGATCATCGCCCCGCCCGCTGCGGCCGCCTTGGACGCGCTCGCGCCGGTCACACCGATGCAGCCTGCCCGCCCGGCGCGGCGCTGTCATCACCCCGGGGCGCATATCTATGGCGCCAGGAAGCCGTCCCGTGACTGGGGCGCCTGCGCATCTGGCCCGGTAGGACCGGGGTGGCCGCGCGTCTGGCCCAGAACGCGGCACGAGCCAGTGGTTCGCGTGGGGTGCGCGGGACGCAGCTGAGAGGCGGTCATCGTTACCAGCCACAGATGTGCGGCAGAGTCCCTGTGCGGGGTACCGGCGCCGTGCAGGCGTGGATATTGGTCCTGTAGTGCTGCCCGTGAGGCCTGCTGCTGCCTGGCGCGGTCGAGACCGTGTCAGGGCCCGGTGCCGGGACCGGGATACTTAAGGGGCCGTTCACTGTTGCCTGGAGCAGGGTTAACCCGCCGGGCGCGGTCAGCCGTCCCCCGCCTTGTGCTGCCCGGCGAGCCGCTTGCCGACGGCGAGAGCCGCGGCGGGATCCAGGCCTGCCCGGGCCGCCAGCCAGCAGGTGAGGGGGGCGGCGGCTCGTTCTGAGGCGTGCGCGGCGACGCCGGCGAGCTCGAGCAGCGTATCCAGTTCCTCCTGGGTCGGCGCGGTGACGCCGATCTCGGCCGCGAACCCTGCCAGCCAGCCATGCATGTCCTGCGCCATGCACCCGACTGTAGACGACCGCCCGCAGGAGTAGCATCCGGGTCGGCGGCACCGCCGCGGTCATGGAGGGAGCAAACGTTGCGGTACTGCACGTTCAGCCTGAAGCGCCGCGCTGCCGGCGGCAGCGCGGCCGGCCGCGTCGAAGGCGACGAGGTGGTCCGCCTGCGGGCGCCGACCCTGCCCGACGTCCTGTCGGCGGCGCGGCCGCCCGCCGACGGACCGCGCTACCCGGGCTCGGCCCGGCCAAGGCCAAGGACTTCTTCGCCTTCGAGCAGCACGTGGCCACCGCCCGCGCCGGCCGTGGCCGGTCTTAGGTAGCGACGGCTGACGTGCGTGCCCCCGAGCCTACGTCAGCCGCCCCTGGCCGGCGCGTCCCGCAGCCGCCGGGAGATGCCCAGCGCGGCCGCCCGGACGGCCGGGCTCCAGGACACCCGCGCGGGGTCCTCGCTGCTGACGACGATGGACAGGGCCGCGACGCAGCCGCCGTCCGCGCCGTAGACCGGCGCGCCGATGGAATAGGCGTCGTCGTCGATCTGCCTGTCGCTGAGCGCCACGCCGGTCCGGCGAACCTCGGCCAGAGTGCGGCGAAGCAGCGCCGGGTCGGTGATCGTGTGCTGGTTGAACCGCCGCAGCGGCGAGGCGAGCACGCTCTCCTGCACCGCGGGCGGGGCGAACGCGAGCAGCGCCAGCCCGACGCCGGTCGCGTGCAGCGGCCAGTGCGCCCCGATCCGCGTCCGCACCGTGATCGCGTTACGCCCCGCGATCCGCTCGATGTACACCCCGTCGGTGCCTTCGCGCACCGCTAGCTGCACGTTCTGGTGCGTGGCCTCGTACAGGTCCTGCATGAACGGCTGCGCGACGTCGCGCAGCCCGGTCCCCCGCGGGCACAGCGCCGCGAGTTCGACCATCCGCAGCCCGATCCGGTAGTGCCCGTCCGCCCCGCGCTCAAGCCCGCCCCACTGCTCGAGCTCGCCGACCAGCCGGTGCGTCGTGGTAAGCGGCAGCCCGGTCCGCCGGGACAGCTCGGACAGCGTGAAAGCGCTGCGCCCCTGCGTGTACGCGTCAAGGATGCTCAGCAGCCTGGCCGGCACGCTAACCGAGTCACCGCTCACCACCGGAGCATATGCCGTCCCTGCACTGGCAAGGGCGCCGGCAAGGGCGCTGGCAGTGGCGGCGCCGGAGGCGATCAGCGCCACGATCGATAGTCGCTGGTTCCGGCCCTGGGTGTCGGGGTAACGTTCGGCTTATGACGACGACTGCGCCCTTCGGCCGGATGATGACGGCCATGATCACTCCCATGACTTCGGACGGCGCCGTCGACTACGACGGCGCTGCCCGGCTGGCCATCTACCTCGTGGACGACATGCGCAATGAAGGGCTGGTGGTCAACGGCACCACCGGCGAGGCGCCCACCACGACCGGCGAGGAAAAGCGCCAGCTGATCCGGGTGGTGCTCGATGCCGTGGGCGACCGCGCCACGGTAGTGGCCGGGGTGGGCACCAACATCACCGCGCACACCATCGAGCTCGCCCGCCAGGCCGAAGACGCCGGGGCGCACGGCCTGCTCGTCGTCACCCCGTACTACAGCAAGCCGGCGCAGGACGCGCTCGCCGCGCACTTCACCGCCGTCGCCGACAGCACCGGCCTGCCCGTGCTGATCTACGACATCCCCGGCAGGACCGGCGCCGAAGTCACGAGCGAGACCCTGGCGAAGCTCGCCGGGCACCCGCGGATCATCGGAGTGAAGGACGCCAAGGACCGGCCGGGCGCCACCTCGTGGGTGCTCGCCCGGACCGACCTGGTCTTCTACTGCGGCACGGACATGCTCAACCTTCCGTGGCTCTCGCTCGGCGCGGCCGGCTTCATCAGCGTCGTCGGGCACGTGGTCGGCGACCGGCTGTCTGAGATGATCGAGGCGTTCGGGGCCGGGCGCAACGCCGCCGCGCTGCGCATCCACCAGGACCTGCTCCCGGTGTACACGGGCCTGTTCCGCAACCAGGGCGCGGTCATGACCAAGGCCGCGATGGACCTGCTCGGCCTGCCGGGCGGCGGCGTCCGCGGCCCGCTGCTTCCCGCGAACGACGCCGAGCGCAGGCAACTGCGCGAAGACCTGATCGCCGGCGGCGTCAAACTACCCTAGAGCGCATGGACCCACGACCCCCTGAGCTCAAGGGCGCCCTCCCGCGAGCCGAAGGGGCGCCCGCCGGATGACGCAGGAGCGAGGGAGCGAAGCGAGTGAGTGACGAGGAAAGAGGGCGGACTCCGGCGCCCCGGAAGCGAGCGGGGATAGCGCAGCGAGCGGGGCTGGCGCAGTGAGCCACCCGCATCCGGAACTCAGCCAGCCGCCAGGGCTGGCGGCGCACGGCCTGCGCGTAGTGGCCCTCGGCGGGCTTGGCGAGATCGGCCGCAACATGACGGTCTTCGAGCACAAGGGCCGTCTGCTGATCGTCGACTGCGGAGTGCTGTTCCCCGAGGCGGACCAGCCGGGCGTGGACCTGATCCTGCCGGACTTCGGCTACCTGGAGGGGCGGCTGGACCGGGTCGAGGCCGTGGTGCTCACGCACGCCCACGAGGACCACATCGGCGCCGTCCCGTACCTGCTCCGCGAGCGCGAGGACATTCCGCTTGTCGGCTCCAGGCTGACGCTTGCCCTGGTCAGATCCAAGCTCACCGAGCATCACCTCGTGCCGGAGACGGTTGAGGTGCGAGAGGGAAACCACGGCTCGTTCGGACCATTCGAACTTGAATTCTTCTCCGTGAACCACTCGATCCCTGACGCGCTCGCGGTCGCGATCCGCACGCAGGCGGGTGTCGTGCTGCACACCGGCGACTTCAAGATGGACCAGCTGCCGCTCGACGGGCGGCTGACGGACCTGGCCGGCTTCGCGCGGCTCGGCGGTGAGGGCGTCGACCTGCTGATGTCCGACTCGACCAACGCCGAGGTGCCGGGCATCGTCAGGTCGGAGCGGGACATCGCCCCTGTGCTCGACGACGTGTTCGACAACGCGGAGCAGCGGATCATCGTGGCGTGCTTCGCCTCGCACGTGCACCGGGTGCAGCAGGTCCTCGACGCGGCGGCGGCGCACCGGCGGAAGGTCGCGTTCGTCGGGCGGTCGATGGTGCGGAACATGGGCGTGGCCCGTGACCTCGGCTACCTGCGCGTCCCTGGCGGCCTGCTCATCGACCTGCGCGAGGCCGAAGAGATGCCGCCAGGAGACGTGGTGCTGATCTCCACCGGGTCGCAGGGCGAGCCGATGTCCGCGCTGTCCCGGATGGCCGTGCGTGACCACCAGATCCGGATCGCCTCCGGTGACACCGTGATCCTCGCGTCCTCGCTCATCCCCGGCAACGAGACCGCCGTGTACCGCGTGATCAACGGGCTGACCAGGCTCGGCGCCCGTGTGGTGCACAAGGAGTCGGCGCTCGTGCACGTCTCGGGGCACGCCCCGGCCGGCGAGCTGCTCTACGTGCTGAACCTGGTCAAGCCGCGCAACTTCATGCCCGTGCACGGCGAGTGGCGGCACCTGCGGGCGCACGCGCGGCTCGCGGCGCTCACCGGAGTCCCGGCCAAGCGGATCGTGATCGCCGAAGACGGCGTGGTCGTCGACCTGGTCGACGGCAAGGCCTCGATCACCGGCGCCGTGCCCTGCGGGTACGTCTACGTTGACGGGCTCACCGTGGGCGAGGTCACCGAGACCCAGCTGAAGGACCGCCGCATCCTGGGCGAGGAGGGCTTCATCTCGGTGATCATGGTGGTGGACGCGACAAGCGGCAAGATCGCCGGCGGCCCGGAGATCCACGCCCGCGGCTCGGGCATCGACGACGGCGCGTTCTCCGAGGTGCTGCCGCGCCTGGAGGACGCGCTCGAGCGCGCGGCCGCCGACGGCATCGGCGACGTGCACGCGCTGCGGCAGCTCGCGCGGCGCGTCGTCGGCAAGTGGGTCAGCGACAACTACCGTCGCCGGCCCATGATCATCCCGGTCGTGGTAGAGGTCTGACCCGGCGCCGGCGGCGCCTGCCCGCTAACGGCGACGGCGACGGCGACCGCGGGCAAGCCATCCGGAGCGGGTTCGTGACCAGGAGCGAGGCGCCGCCTGCGGGAGGGCTGGTGATCTCGACGACGGCACGGACACGGGAAGGGAGCGAGGCGAGATCGGGACCGGGCCTCAGCCTTACCTCAGCCTTACCTCAGCCTTACCTCAGCCTTACCTCAGCCTTACCTCAGCCTTACCTCAGCCTTACCTCAGCCTTACCTCAGCCGCCCGTCCAGCCCCACGCGTCGTTTTGTCCCATTTGGGTGCACTTTTTATGCGTAGAGTGCCCCGCGACCGCCCCACCGCCCGCCCGCCAGGCGGGCGGGCGGACACCGCCCCCGCCGGCTGGAAGGGCCGCGGCGCGGCCCCGGGCCCCCGCACCCCCGGACCGGGCGCGCACCGGACGCCCAGGCCGGCAGCCGCGCGGGCACCACCGCCCGCGAACGCGGGCATGCGGGCCTGCCACACCGGACGAATAGGCCACCAGGATCAATTCACGACGCAAAACTGGAACCGCCCCTGCGCGCCGCAGCCCCGCGCCTGCGCGGTCCTCGGGCTGTCGGCCTCCGGGTCAGTCATCCCCTCCGCCCCTGCCGTATCAGGAGCGGACCCTTTCGCCCGTTAACGGGGAAACCTTGCTCAACGGGGAAATTCCGCACGTGCCAGGCAGGCGTGGTTTCCCCGCAGAGCGGAGTTTCCCTGTTAATCGGGAACCGGCGCGGGCGCGCGGCCGGGCCGGCGGCGGACCCCAGACGCGGGCCCGCCACCATCGCGTCTCACGCCGCCACCCGCTCAGCCCGCCACCCAGGCAAAGGGGCCTAGCCAACGGCCTGCTGAACGATCCGGGCCTAACGGTCCCGCCTTGACTCTCGGGCGGCCGAGGGTTGGAGACTGCTGGTGTGGATTCAGGCGAGTTGGTCGGTGTCGGCGCGTTCGCGCAGCTGTCGGGGCTGACGGTTGAGACGTTGCGGCACTATCACCAGGTCGGCCTGCTCGTGCCGGTCGCGGTCGATGATCGCACCGGCTACCGCCGCTACGGGCTGCGCCAGTTGCCGCGAGCGCGCACCCTTGCCGCGTTGCGGGACGTCGGCATGCCGTTGGAGGATGTCGCCGCCATCGTCGATGCCACTGACCGGGGCGCGCGACGGGCGCGGCTGGTCGAGCACCGTCGACGCCTGACGGAGGCCGCGCGGCGAGCGGCTGGCCGGGTCGAGGCAATGGACCGGATGATCGAGAGGGAGGACGCCTTGAAGTCATCGCTGCGGATCGAAGAAGGGACGCTAATGCTCTCAGACGAGAGGCTTGCGAGGGAACTGCTGGGCACGCTCGACCGAACGGACTTCGGTCACCTCGGTGTCCGCCACGAGGGCAAGGTGCGTGACAGCTACGTCGACGGCGACGTTCGCACCATCGTGACCACCGACAGGTTGTCGGCGTTCGACCGGCTCCTCGGGACTATCCCGTTCAAGGGACAGGTTCTCAACGAGATAGCGAACTACTGGTTCGACGCCACCTCCGACATCGTCTCGAATCACCTCCTGGAGGTCCCTGACCCCAACGTCGTGCGCGTCCGCGAGTGCGCTCCGGTGCCGCTTGAATTCGTCGTTCGCGCCTACATCACGGGCGTAACGAAGACATCGTTGTGGTTCAACTACGAGGCGGGCGCGCGGAACATTGCCGGCAACCTGCTGCCCGACGGGCTTCGCAAGAACGAGCGGCTGGAGGCTCCGATCCTGACCCCGACGACCAAGTTCGAAGCGCATGATCGAACCTCGGTCGCGACGACGCAATCGCCGAGGGCCTCGTGACCGCGAACCTATTCGACCGGTGCGCCGACGTCTGCTTCCGGCTGTTCGCTCGGGGCACCGAGCTCGCGGCCCAACGCGGCCTGATCCTGGTCGATACGAAGTACGAGTTGGGTCTGCTCGGTGACGAGATCGTACTCATGGACGAAGTGCACACGCCTGACAGCTCGCGCTACTGGTACGCAGACACCTACGACGAACTCTTCCGCAAGAACAAGAATCAGCGAGCACTCGACAAGGAACCGCTGCGAGAGTGGATGCTAGAGCGAGGGTTCCGCGGCGACGGACAGGCCCCCGTCATGACCGACGAGGTCCGTATCGCGACCGCAACCCGCTACATCCTTCTCGCTGAGGAACTGACTCAGCGATCGTTCGAGGCCCCGGAGCTCACCGCAGCCGAACGGGTCGCCAACATCCTCCGCGGCTGACTGCCCGCGTCCGCCGCGGAGTCAGTTTGGACAGAGCTGTCGCCGGCCACCGGCGTCCCTGGCCCGCTTCAGCGCCTGGCTCAGCTCCGGCGCGGTCCGCGGTGCAGATCCCGGTGATCGGGCTCGGCGGGGCCACGGGCTTTCCTTCTCAATGCCGCACATCACCAGCACCGGGCACGGTGACCGATGCCCACTGACCCGCGGGCAGCGGGCGCCCAGCCTGGCAGCCCTCGAGGAGCCGGGCGTCGTAGGGCAGAGTGTGCGCGACGGCGGTCAGCCGCTTCCATACCGCGGGCATCAGGCGCAGCAGCCCGGGGATGAAGGAGGGCGCGCCCATGCCCTCGGTCATGACGTTGCCGACCGCCTCGCCGCGGCGGCCGGCGTCGATCAGTCCGGTGACGTGCTGGAGCAGGTCGGCGGGCGGCCGCCGGTCGCCAAGGTCGACCACCAGGGGCGGTTCCTGCACGGCGAGGCGGCGGATCGGCAGGCCGGCGGCGGCTGCCTCGAGGGCGAGGACGGCACCGGAGGACAGGCCCCACACGTGGGCGTGCCCGCCCGCGGCGGCGATCACCGCGGCGAGGTCCTCGATCTCGCGGTCGATGGCGTAGGGCCGGGCTGTCGCCGCTGTCGCCCCGGCCGCGGCGGTCGTAGCTGTAGACGGTGAACCGGGCGGACAGCAACTCGGCCAGCTTGACCTGGCCGTGGTAGCGGCGGTAGCTGAACGTGCCGCCGACCAGGACCAGCGGAACTGATCGATCAGCAACGGTGGTCGCTGCGCTGGCCCGCCAGCGGGAACTGCGGGGACCTCAGGCTGCTGTGCCGGGAGCGGGTCAACGGCGGGCATCATGGTGCCCGGCGACTGTCCGCGCCGATGCGGTCGGCAGCTTCCTGATCGCCCGCTCACCCAGCCCGAGCCTGCCCGGGTCCAGCGCCCCGAAGAAGACGCGGTGGCCGCGGGGATGAATGGCCTCGGTGAGCAGGCGTGTGACATGGACCAGCATCTCGATCCATCTCTTCATCCAGCGCCTGCGTGCTTCCACCGTGACACCCGAGGGGCCAGGAGGTCAGAGGCGAACGTCCCACCGGGCCCGCCAACCGCGCGCCGGGCGCGATGGCAGCGTGCTCACGGCCGCTGCCAGGTCCAGAGGGCGGCCAGCACCAGGCCCGGCGCCAGATTGAGGTGCCGCAGGAGCGCGGGATGCTCACCGAGCCTTGAACCTGCCTTACGTCCGGCGGCGGTAGGCGCGCACCGCCAGCGGTGCGAACACCGCGAAGATGACCAGCGCCCACAGCAGCGACCTGATCACCGGCGTGGCTGCCGGGCCGCCGGTCAGCAGGCCGCGCTCGGCATCGGTCAGGTAGGTGACCGGGTTGACGTTGACGAACGCCTGCAGCCAGCCCGGCATCGTCGATGACTGCACCAGCAGGTTGCTGCCGAAGACCAGCGGGAAGAAGGCCAGGAAGCCGAACCACTGCACGCCCTGCGGTGTCTTCACGACCAGGCCGATGAGCGCGGAGAACCAGCACAGCGCGACCGCGAACAGCAAGAGCAGCAGGCAGCCCGCGGCGGCGGCGAGCGGGCTCGCCAGGATGCGGAACCCGAGGATCATCCCGAAGCCGAGCGTGATCGCCACCGAGATCGAGTATCGGATGATGTCGCCGAGCACGGCGCCTGCCAGCGGCGCCCAGCGGGCGATCGGCAGGCTGCGGAACCGGTCGAAGACGCCGGTGGTGATGTCCTGGTTGAGCATCAGGCCGGTGCCCAGGGTGGCGAACACAACGCTGAGCACCAGGATGCCCGGAACCGAGTACTCCAGGTATTTGTGGGTGTTGCCGGACAGCGCGCCGCCGAACACGTAGGTGAACAGCAGCAGGTACATGATCGGCTGCATGCTCAGCCCGAACAGGTCCTCGCTGTTCGTCTTGAGCTTCAGCACGCTGCGCCAGGTCAGCGTGAAGGTGTTCCGCAGGCCGGCCGCCGGGCTGAGCCGGCGCGCGGGGACGAATGCCGTCGTGGTCATCGGGTGCTCCCGTTCAGCTCAGCTACCTCGGTCCCTGTCTCGGTCGCGCGGCCGGTGAGTGACAGGAACACCTCGTCAAGGCTGGCCTTGCGCAGCGCGAACTCGGCGACCTCGATGTTCCTGACGTCGAGCTCACGGACGATCTCCGGCAGCAGGGTGCCGTCGGCGACCTGGATGCTGACCCTGCCCGACTCGGCGCTGATCGCGGGCGCGTCATCCGACCGGGCCCCGAGCAGCGCCGCGACCGCGCCGACGTCGGCCCGGTCGGCGGGACAGACCTCGAGCACCTGCCTGCCGGCCTTGGCCTTCAGCTCGTCCGGCGTGCCTGTCGCGATGACCTTCCCGCGGTCGATGACCACGATGTCGTGCGCGAGCTGGTCGGCCTCTTCCAGGTACTGGGTGGTGAGCAGCACGGTGGTGCCATCCGCGACCAGCCCACGGATCATCGCCCACACCTCGTTCCTGCTATGCGGGTCGAGGCCGGTCGTCGGCTCGTCCAGGCACAGCACCCGGGGCCGCCCGACGAGGCTTGCGGCCAGGTCGAGCCTGCGGCGCATCCCGCCTGAATAGGTCTTGACGATCCGCCCCGCCGCGTCGGTCAGCTCGAATCGCCCGAGCAGTTCGGCGGCGCGGGCGCGGGCGCCGGCCCGGGACGCGCCGAGCAGCCGTCCGATCATGATCAGGTTGTTGGTCCCCGACAGGCCCTCGTCCACGGACGCGTACTGGCCGGTGAGCCCGATCAGCTGGCGTACCTGGTGCGCGTCGCCAGTGACGTCGTATCCGCAGACGCGCGCCTCGCCGCCGTCGGGCCGCAGCAGGGTCGCGAGTATGCGGACCACGGTCGTCTTGCCCGCGCCATTCGGCCCGAGCAGGCCCAGCACGGTCCCGGTGCGCGCGGTCAGGGAAACACCCGCCAGCGCCGTCGTCTTGCCGAAGCGCTTGGCCAGTTCTCGCGCCTCGATCGCGTTGCTCTCGTCTCGCATGAAACCATATTGGCCCGGCCCCCTGTCAGGGCACGCACGAAACGCTGTCAGCCCTGGGTGAACCTTGTCAGCGGACCGCTGTCAGGCCGCGGCGCGAACCGCTGCCGGCCTCGCGGGATGCGAGGCTGACCTGGGATCACCGGACTGGCCTCGCGCGCGCGGCGATGACGGGCTATATGATTCGCCGGGTGGTTCCCTCTTGATCTGCGGTACCGGGGAGGCTTGGACATGGCCGATAGCGACATGGCGTGGGCACGGCTGGACCCCGCTCACGTTCCGCCGGAGATCGACCCGGCCAAGCCCAGCGTGGCGCGCGTCTACGATGCCATCCTCGGCGGCAAGGACAACTTCGCGGCGGACCGCGAGGTCGCCGCGGAGGCGGTCGCGGCGATGGGCGACGGGGGCGGTGGCGCGCGCATGAACCGCGCCGCGCTCGGGCGCGCGGTCCGGTTCATGTCGGGAATGGGTGTCGCCCAGTTCCTTGACCTCGGCTCTGGCCTGCCTACCGCGCAGAACACCCACCAGATAGCCCAGGCGATCACCCCCGCGGCGCGCGTGGTGTACGTGGACAACGACCGGAGCGCGTACGTTCACGGGCAGGCCCTGCTGGTCGACAACGACTCGACAACCGTCGTCCTCGCCGACATCCGGGAGCCTGACAAGCTGCTGGCGATGCCGGAGGTCGTCGGCTTCCTCGACTTCACCCAGCCGGTCGGCCTGATCCTCAACGCGGTCATCCATCACCTGCTCGACGAGGAGGACCCGTACGGCATCGTCGCCCGGTACAAGGAGGTCCTTGTGCCGGGCAGCTACATGCAGCTCACCCACTTCTGCGACGACACGCCCGAGGCCAAGGCGAATGAGCAGGTGCTGCGGGAGAGCCTCGGGCGGGGCCAGACGCGCAGCCGTGCGCAGATCGCCCGGTTCTTCGCCGGCCTGGACCTCGTGGAGCCCGGACTCGTGTTCCTGCCGGAGTGGCGCCCGGACGAACCGGTCCGCTTCCCGCTTGACGCGGGCGGCAAGCTCATGCTCGTAGGTGTCGGCCGGAAGCCATAGCGCACGACCGCCTGTGGCGGCTTTCCCGGCGGCGGCACGCCTTTGTCTCGCCGCCGTTCGCGCGGCCATCACGCTACTGTGGCGTCCATGAACACGCATGCGCAGATGACGGCCGCGGCGGGCGCCGCGGCGCGGGTCGTCGGCAACGTCCGTCCCGGCCAGTTCGCCGGGCCGACCCCGTGTGCCGAGTGGGACGTCCGGACCCTGCTCAACCACCTCATCCTGTGGACCTCGTACTCACTGGAGCGGCGGGCGCACGGCGAATCGGTGGCGCCGGAGTTGATGGAAAGAGACTTCGCGGCCGACCCCGGCTTCGCCGCCGATTACCGGGAAACGCTTGATCGCGCCCTCGCGGCGTGGGCGGATCCGGCGGTGTGGGACCGCGAGCTGAACGTGATGGGGTCGGCGACCCCCGCGTCGGAGGTGGCCGCGCTCATCGTGGCCGAAATGGTGCTGCACGGCTGGGACCTGGCGGTGGCGACCGGGCAGGACTACACGGTGGACGACGCCGCGGCCGAAGTGGCGTTCGCCGCGGTCGAGGCCAACGCCGAACTGTTCCGCCAGTACAAGGGCTTCGCCGAACCGGTCAGCGTGGCGTCCGGCGCGCCGGTCCTTGACAGGACGCTCGCGCTGTCCGGCCGCGACCCGCACTGGACCGCCCCGGCTGGCTGACCGGGCGGGCCTACGGCGCGGCGACCGGCAGCGCGTCGGTGATCTGCCTCGCCAGGCTCAGCACGCGGCTGGCGCCGTCGGCGACCTCGTGCCGCATGGTGAAGATGCTGATCAGGCGCTGCCCGCCCAGGTCGGGCTCCGGCCAGGGAACGCGCGGCCAGGGATGGGTGATCTCGGCGATCTTGGCCTTCATCGCGTCGAGGCGCAGCCCCGCCTCCGCCACCGGCCACTGGTCGAGCGGATGCCCGCCGCCCGCGATAGCCGCGCCGGCCGCGCCCGCGTCGGCCGGCTGCCGGGCGGCCGCGTCGACAGCCTGGTTGAACGCACGCCGTGCGTCGGAGTACTGAACGCTCGCCAGGATGGCGTGCCCCCAGCCGATCGCGCTCGTGATGAACGTGTCCGTCGGCGTCCCCGCGCCCTGAACCCGCGCCACCCGGAACGCCGGGGTGCAGCGCGAGCCGCGCCCGGCGAACGCCAGCACGGTGTCGGGCCTTGGGGCGCCGGTCACGGCGTGCACCGCCACCCAGTCCCAGGCCGGGGTCAGCGAGGACAGGACCGCCGGATGCCGGAACCGGTACCCGCTCTGCCCCGTCGGCTCGCATCGCGACCGCGGGTCGGCGAACCGCAGGTCGCTGCCCGGCATACCGTGCCCGGCGCCGAACAGCGCGCCGCGCGCCGCCTCGAGCAGGATCCACCGGACCGAGTCGTCCCCGGCGCGGTAGGCGTCCGCCGCCGCGCCGGTCCAGTACAGGTGCGCGCTGACCGCGAGCGCGGTGAGCGGCGCGTGCCTGGCGAGCCGCCGCTGGCCGCAGGCCGCCTGCCGCAGCGTGCAGCCGAGCCCGCCGAACTCCGCGGGGACCGCGGACCTGAGGTAGCCGGCGTCGCCGAGCTTGGCGATGTCCCTGGCCAGCATGGCGGCGACGTCGCCGCCGCCGCCATGCGCGGCTCCCGGCAGGGGGCCGGCATCGCGCGCCGTTCCGCCAAGCCGCTCGAGCAGGCCGTCGGAGAGCAGGTCACGAGGCCTGATACCAGCCATAGACCGGTTCCCTCCCTGGACTGCCTGAAGATCGCTTCGTCAAGGACACCACGCGCGCGGGCAGATTGCCAGAGAACTCGCGCGAGCCCGCCTCATCGCGAGCCCGTGCCGAGCACGCGCACCGGCCGTCCAGCGGCGAACGCCGCGACGTCCTCGACGGCGTCCGTGTAGAACGTCCGGTACCCATCATCGGTCACGTATCCCAGGTGCGGGGTCAGGACTGTCCGCGGAGCCAGACGCAGCGGATGTCCACCTGGCAACGGTTCCTCATCATAGACGTCGAGTCCGGCGCCCGCGATAGCTCCCGAGCGCAGGGCGGCCAGCAGCGCGTCCTCGTCGACGATGGGCCCGCGCGACGTGTTCACGATGAACGCGGTGGGTTTCATCAGTCCCAGCTCACCCACGCCTATCAGGCCTGCCGAACGCTCGCTCAGCTTGTAATGCACGGTGATCACGTCGCAGACGGAGAACAGCTCGTCCTTGGCGACCGCTCGCGCCCCCGCCTGTTCCGCCGCGGCGGGCGCGAGGTTCTGGCTCCAGGCGAGCACCTCCATGCCGAACGCCCGCCCGACCGCGGCCACCTGCCTGCCGATGTTCCCGAGCCCGACGACGCCGAGAGTCCGGCCGCGCAGCCCGAACCCGACCGTCTGCTGCCAGCCGCCCTCCCTGATCCGCCGGTCCTCCTCCGGCACGTGCCTGACGAGCGCCAGGATCAGGGCCCAGGTCAGCTCCGGGGTGGCCGCGCCGCTGCCGCGGGTCCCGCACACGGTCACGCCCGCCGCGTTCGCGGCCCCCACGTCGATCGACGCGTTCCACATGCCGGTGGTGACGAGCAGCCGCAAGCCGGGCAGCAGCCGGATCCGCTCGGCGGTGAACGGCGTGCGCTCGCGCATCGCGACGACCACGTCGAAGCCGCGCAACTCGGCCGCCAGGTCGGCCGTGTCCGCGATGTGCCCGTGGAACGGCCGTACCTCCGCCGCGTCAAGCTGCGTCCAGTCGGCGCTGGCCAGGGCCACCCGCTGGTAGTCGTCGAGGATCGCGATACGCAATTTTTCCTCCTGGCTCAAACCGGCCGGCACAAGGTCCGAGGTGACCCTACCGGCCCGGCCCTGCCCGCGGCACCTGTGGCGGGCACAGGACTGGTCCCGAACGCTCCGCGGGCGCACGGCCCCGGCCTGGTACGGTCTAGTTCCATGACGTGGCTCGACGCCATCGCCGCCAAGGCGCTCAACCGTGAGCTCCCCGCCCGCGCGGAGGCGCTGGCGGTGCTCGCCAGCGCGGACGACGAGCTGCTTGACGTCGTGGCGGCCGCGTTCCGGGTCAGGCGCCAGTTCTTCGGCCGGCGGGTCAAGCTGAACTACCTGGTCAACGTCAAGAGCGGGCTCTGCCCCGAAGACTGCTTCTACTGCTCGCAGCGCGCCGGCTCGTCCGCCGGGGTGCTCAAGTACACCTGGCTGAAGACCGCCGAGATAGTGGCGAGCGCGCAGGCCGGCGTGGCCGGCGGCGCGCGGCGTGTCTGCCTGGTCGCCAGCGGCCGCGGCCCGACCGACCGGGATGTCGAGCGAGTCTGCGAGTCCATCGAGTCGTTCAGGCGGCGGCATCCCGACATCGAGGTCTGTGCCTGCCTCGGCCTGCTCAGCGACGGCCAGGCGCGGCGGCTGCGCCAGGCCGGCGCGACCGCCTACAACCACAACCTCAACACCTCCGGCGGGCACTACGCCGGCATCTGCACCACGCACGAGTACGCGGACCGGGTGGCGACCGTGATCACGGCGAAGGACGCGGGGCTTTCCCCGTGCTCTGGCCTGATCGCGGGCCTGGGGGAGACCGACGAGGACCTGGTGGACGTGGCCTTCGCGCTGCGGGCGCTCGGCCCGGACTCGGTGCCGGTGAACTTCCTGATCCCGTTCGATGGCACCCCGCTGGCCGGCCAGTGGGACCTCACGCCGCAGCGCTGCCTGCGGATCCTGGCCATGGTGCGCTTCGTCTGCCCGGACGCCGAGGTCCGCCTCGCGGGCGGCCGCGAGATCCACCTGCGCACCCTGCAGCCGCTGGCCCTGCACATCGTCAACTCGATCTTCCTCGGCGACTACCTGACCAGCGAGGGCCAGCCAGGCAGCGCCGACCTGGCCATGATCGCCGACGCCGGCTTCACCGTCGAGCCCCCCGCCGTACCCGCCGCCGCATCCGCATCGCCCGCTCCCGCCACCCCGCACCCTGACCTTGTCCACATCCGCCGCCGCGGTCCCGGCACCTCCCTCCCCGCCAACACCTGATGCCGCGGCCCCGCCACCTCCCTCCTACCCCCTCCGCCTCCTCCTCCCCACCCACAGTCGCGCCGGAGCCGGACCGGAGGCACACCGGAGGCTGGCGGGAGGCGAGCGGGCGTTTGGGGGCGATATGGGACCATTGCGCGGTGGACGCGATCATCGAACTTGAGCGGGCTGCGGCGGCGCACTGGCGCGGAACGGAGCAGCAGTGGCTGGGCGGCTGGCTGCTCCGCGCGGCCGACGGCTTCACCGCGCGGGCGAACTCGGCGCTGCCGCTGGGCGATCCCGGCCTGCCGCTCGACGGCGCGCTCGCCGCCGTCACCGGCTGGTATCGCGCCCGCGGCCTGCCAGCCATGATCGCGGTCGCGCTGCCCGTGCGGGCTGAGGCAGGAGAAAGCCGCCCCGATCTCGATAATCAGTTGTCCGAACGATGCTGGCCGACTCGACCAGGCCCCGCATTCGTCATGACGGCTGAACTGCCCGGTGCGCCCGCTCCCGTCGGCCTTGCGCCGGGTTCCGTGTTCCGCGTCGATGACGAGCCCGACGACTCGTGGCTCGCCATGTATCACTACCGGGGGCAGGACCGGCTGCCGCAGGCCGGCCGCACGGTGCTGATGTCCGCGTCGTCGCAGGCGTTCGCCAGCATCCGTTCCGGCGGCGGCCGGGAGGTGCTGGCGATCGGGCGGCTGTCGTTCGGCGAGGGCTGGGCGGGCATCACGGCGGTGCAGGTGCACCCGGGGCGCCGGCGGGCAGGCCTGGGCACGGCGCTCACCGCCGGCCTGTGCGCGGAGGCGGTCAGGCGCGGTGCGCGGCGGATGTTCCTCCAGGTGGAGATCGCGAACCTGGCGGCGAGGGCGCTCTACGAGCGGTGCGGCTTCCGGTACTCGCACCGCTACCACTACCGGGTCGCGCCGTGACCCGGTCCGCGTGCCGGCGCGACACGCCGGGGCCGTTGGGTGTTTGCGGGCGCTGGGGTTCTCGTTACGTTTGACATCATGGCTACCCGTGTGCCCAGGGGTTCGGCTCGCTCGCGAGGCGGGCAGTCCGATGCCGCTCGCGACGAGTTCTACAACGACGAGCCGCTCGAGGTGATTCTCCCCAGCCTGCCGCCTGGCGGCGGCCAGTCCGGGGGAAGAGGGAGCGCCCGCGGCTCTGCCGCCCCGGGCGGCCGGGTCGCCGGGGGCGACGGCGGGAGCGGGAGCGGGAGCGGGAGCGCGGGAGGCTCGGGCGCCGGGCGCCGCGGCGGGAGTTCCGGCCGCGGCTCCGGCCGCGGCTCTGACTCCGGCCGCGGCTCTGACTCCGGCCGCGGCTCTGGCTCCGGCTCTGGCTCTGGCTCTGGCTCCGGCCGCGGCTCTGG
>DAHVAN010000318.1 GCA_027314595.1 Actinomycetota bacterium
TGGTGTCATAACGTTGGCGGGCCGACGGCGGGGTCGGCGTGAAGCCCTAGAACTTCCCGCGCGGTCGCCGCACACACGGCCCCATGCGTAGGGGTTTCCGCTGGCCAGGCAGCACAGGATGCGCACCGGTACGGGGAACCCCGTTACGGGATTGAGACATTCATTTCCGGTCGGGAGGCAACGCCATGCGCAGGGCAGCCCGGACGGGCCCGGGTGCGGACGGTGTGCCTGCAGCCAGCCAAAGGCCTGGTGGAGCCGCTGCGGCGGTCACAGCGCGGGTCTCCAGGCCTTGCCCTGGCCGTCCGGCGCTACTCCTCGAAGAGGTCGCTGGCCTTGTCGGCCTTGAGCGAGCGGCGGAACCAGATGTTGAGGGTGTCCAGGTCCGTGCACGACTCGATCAGCTCACGCGACTTGTCATCGACGTCAATGCCGCGCTGGTCGAAGACCACAAGGATGTCTTCGGCCCTGCCGCGAGCCTCGCCGCGAGCCTCGAGCATTTCTGCGGTGGTCACGTACGCCTCCTCTGCATCGGGGCCGAGCGAGGCGGCCAGGTCGCGCAGTTCCTCAGCCGGTGTCTCGCTCACAAGCACAATGTACGCCAGCATCGCGGTGAACGCCTCGCCGCCGCCGGGCTGGCCCAGCACCGCCCGCAGGAGGTCTTTCCAGCGGCGCAGCAGGGCGGTGATCTGCGGGTTGCCGCGCGCGTTCTTCAGCAGCAGCAAGGTAATCGTCGCGGACGGGGTCAGCTTCCGGTCAAAGAGCTGGTCCTCGCTGACCATGGACAGGTCGTCGAGCAAGAACTCGAACCGGGGCAGCCATGCCTGCACCGCTTGCCGGTCGGCGGGTGAGAGGTCGATGAGGTCCAGCAGCTGCACGGGGCTGGCCCACCGGCCGGTGCCCTGGTAGACGACCAGGGGGATGACGGCCGGGAGCTGCCGGGCCTTGGGGTGCTCGCGCTCGTACTGGTCCCAGATCCGGGTGACGTAGCGCAGCACGCGGAAGGCCATGAGGGGGTCGTCGCTGCTTTGGTGCTCGACCAGGACATACACGAAGGCGTCGCGGCCGTCCAGCGGAGCGGTGAACAGGACGTCGCTGTGCCGCCACCGCAGGGCATCGTCGACGAAGCTACCCGGCACCGGTGCCAGCCGGCCCAGGTCGAGGCGGGCGGCGAGGTCGTCTGGAAGGACCGCGCGCAGCTGGGAAGCGGCGTTGGCGGGCACCCCGAAGATCCGGCGGAACACCGCGTCATGCGGGGAGGGCGCGCCGCCCGGCTGCTTACGGCCGGATTTCGACCGGGACGGGGGCGGCGTGGTGTCACCAGGGTCAGGCTGATCTGCCATGCCCGCACCGTACCGGCCCCCACCGACATTTGGGAGGAGCGTTGGCAGCGGGCGCGGAACCGCCGTTCCGGGCTGCCGGGAGGTCTTCGCGGGAGCGCGGCTGGGTCGCTGCCGACGCGCTGTGTGATGACACTTTCCGCAGGTCAAGTGGCATAGGATGCGCAACGGAGCCGGCAACCCCGTTACGGAATTGTGGCTTTCATTGCCCCAACGCGGACGATGCGGGCGGGCGTCAGTCCTGCATGGAGCCGACGATCTCGGTGAGGAGGAACCTCACCTTGGCGGGGATGGGGCGGCCCGGGTACGCCTGCTCGACCAGGTCCAGGCCCTGATCCACCGTGGTGAAGCCGAGCTGGCGGTAGAGCAGGACGATGTCGTCGGCGTCGATCTCGGCGCGGGCCGCGAACAGCTTCATCGCCAGCAGGTACCGGGGAGAGGCGACATCGACGATGAGCGAGTCGCTGGAGTAGAACCGCTGCGCGTCCGGGTCGGGGCCGGGCAGGAACCCCTTGACCGCGTCGTTCAGCCAGTCTTCGGCGAGCCCTTCCCGCTCCGCGACGGCGGCGGCGGCCTGCCGGACCACGTCGGATGGGACGAACACCGCATCCAGGTCCCGGGTCGCCCGTGTGGCGTCGTAGGCGACGGCAAGGGCCGCGCCGCCGACGAGGAACAGCTCCGCCCTGGCCCCGCGCGCCGCGAGTTCCCGCGACAGGTCGTCGAGGAGGGCGCGGATGTCCTCGCGCCCGAGGCCCGTGCTCATGCCCGCTCTAGCGCCCCGCTGGTGATGAACACCCCGCGGCGGCGGAACGACGACGGCGACTCGACCAGCGCCTGTGGGTGGAGGCCGCGCAGGTCGGTGACGAACCACCACGGCCACGCCTCGCGCTCGGTGAGCCTGGCCCATGAGGGGACTGTCCAGCCGTCCCTGCGGGCCAGGTGCTCAGCCATCGCCGCGAATGCCGCGTCCACCCGGCTGTCCCCGGTGCTCCTGGGGGCCTGCAACCACATCCGGGCCGCCGCCTGGGTGCCCGCGTGGCGCAGGACGCTCGCGTAGTCGTCGAGCAGCTGGGCGAAGACGTAGCGCCAGAGCCTGCTCAGCCGCTCCCCGCCGCCGAGCATGGCCACAGCGGTGCCAGCCGCCTGGTCAGCCGTCTCGAACGCCCGCGTGTCCATACCGCAATGCTAGCGACTGGCGAGGACGTCGGCAGCCAGGAAAGACACCTGGGTGTTTAGGTGTCGGACCGCAACGGAAGAAAGAGGGCGAGATGGAAATCTGGCAGGTGGCCAGGTTTCCCTGCGGATGGCAAGAACAGGCCGACGTTGTTGTCAGCTCAGCGGCTGCCCAGCGGCACGGCTATCTGTTTCCGCTGGTCAGGCGGCACGCAATGCGTAACGGTGCCGGGAACCCCGTTACGGAATTGTGGCGTTCATTTCGTCATCGCGGGCCGGGCTCATCCGCTTATTAATGCGCGGCATGCGGTAAGGCCGGGCGCGGGAACTCCGCGGTCCTGGCCAGCCCCATGCGATGTCATCGATCGAGAGGAATGGCTCGTTGACCACGGTCGCGGGGGTCAGCCCGGTGAACGACACGACGTCACGGCGCAAGTGGGACTGATCGGTGTAGCCGCCGTCGGCGGCGACTCCGGCCGCGTCCTGGCCCGCGACCAGGCCGTGGACGGCATGGTCGAAGCGGACCAGCTTCGCCGCGCGCTTAGGGGGCAGGCCGACGCTCATTTCTCGTCGTGAACTCCGTCCGGGGGTGAGGCGTCAGCCTTCCCCGGTACTCGCCGGCGCTGGCCACGTGGCGGAATGGGATCAGCGCTGAGGGGATTGCGGATCGGCGAGGTCGGTGTCGGCGGCTGCCGGCAGGCAGCGCAGGAGCTTGGCCAGTTGCTGTTTCTCGGCCGGCGTCAGCACCTCGAACAGCTCCGCCGCGGCGGCGTCGTGCAGTGCGCGGAGGCGGTGCAGGACGCCATCCATAATAACGAGATGGAAGGCCTGCACGTCAACGCCGATACCCTCGCCGACGCCGACGAGTACGTCGCGGGCCGTATCGACTCCGACGAGCTCGTGGCACGGGCCCGCGCCCGCTACGGCCTGGCCTGAGCCTCGGGCCGGATTGCTCCCCGATGCCCGACGGAGACGAGTTCCTCGATCCCTACCTCGATCCGGAAACGGGGATTCTGCGCAACCTGGCTGGAGCGCGGACGAAGGCGTCCCTTGAGGACGCCGAGGGCAGCCTGTCGTTCGCCAGGCCGGTCCAGCTCATGGACCGACCTCCCCAGCCAACAGGCGACCTCGCCGAACTTCGCGCGATCCACCGTCACCTGTTCCAGGATCTCTACGACTGGGCCGGGCGTGACCCAGCCGAACAGTGAAGCCCCCCGCGCTTGTCAGGTCGAGACTTCGATTAACTATTATTTTTGTGAGGTCACCATATCGGATATCCATAGGTTTTATAAGGTCGATGCTCCGTTTTTACCCTCCGTTTTGTCAGATCCCGCTGCTAGTCTGTGGTCATGCGAGATGATCAGCGCCGTCAGCGCCTCGCGGATGCGAACCCGTGGTGGCGGGCCGTCGCCGGCGGGCAGGACCCAGTCGCCTGGACCGGGCACCACCCGGTCCTGAAGGGGCGGGCCGCGCACGACCTGGGATTCCGCGCCGGTGTCCTGAACGACGTCCAGTCCGGGCCGGTGACAGACCAACTCGCGGTCCTGACCGGACCCCGGCGCATCGGCAAGTCGGTCGCGCTGCTTGACGCCGCGGCGGCGCTGTGCGGGCGGCGGGACGTCGACGCCCGCCAGGTGATCTACCTGCCATGCGACGGCCTGGCAGCGCAGGACGTGCACCGGTGCCTGGTCCTGGGCCGGGAGCTGACTCGTTCCGTCGACCGGGACCAGCCCCGTCGCCGGGTCTGGCTGCTGGACGAGATCAGCGGCGTGGCGGGCTGGACCTCCGTCCTCAAACTCGCCCGGGACAACACCGCGTTCGGCGGCGACACGGTGATCGCGACCGGCAGCAGGTGGGCCGCCGACGAGGACATCGAGGGCAACCTCCTAGCTGGTCGCGCCGGAACCGGTCCCGGGAGGCGGACCCGGCTGCTCCTGCCCATGACCTTCCGCGAGTACCTGGCGGCCTCCAGGCCGGAGCTGGCGCGGCCGGCACCAGTTCACGTCAGCGCCCTCCAGGACCGCAGCGTCGCGAACGCCCTGGACGCCGTCGGCTTCGACCTGGACAGCTACGACCTTGCCTGGCAGGACTACCTCACCTGCGGTGGCTTCCCCCGGGCGGTCGCCGAGCACACCCGGCTCGGGGCGGTCTCTGTCGCCTACCTCAACGACCTGAGGTCCTGGCTGCGCGCCGACGTCGACCCCGACCGCCCGCAAGACTCCGTCCCCCGCCTGCTGGACGGCATCTCCCAGCGCGCCACCAGCCCGCTGAACATCACCGCGACAGCCGCGGCGCTCGGCTACCCCTCGCGGGACATCTTCGCCAGGCGCCTGAACCGGCTGGTCTCCAGCTGCGCCGCGATCTGGTGCCCGCGCCGGGAAGCAGAGCAGGCGGTTCCCGGCGCCCAGGCCAAGCTGTACCTGACCGACCCGCTGCTGGCCGCCCTCCCCGCACGGCTCCGGACGGGGCTGCCCGCACCCGACATGACGATGCTGACGGAAATGGCAACCGGCGTCGCGCTGGCCCGCGCGATCGACGACCTTGAGGAAGGCCGCTGGGTAACCGGGGACACCATCGGCTACGCGCGGACGCCCACTGGCCACGAAGTCGACCTGGGGCCGGTCATGGTCCCGTCAGCCAACGGCCCGGTCACCACCGTCCCCCTGGAATCCAAGTGGGTCGAACAAGGCTGGAAGGGCGAGGCCCGAACCATCGACGCGAAGTTCGGACGGGGCATCCTCGCCACCAAGTCCGTCCTAGACACCACGGGAAACGTCTGGGCGGTACCGGCCCCCCTGCTAGCCCTCCTGCTCCAGTAGACGGTTGTCGGTTTCCGCTGGTCAGGCGGCATAGGATGCGCAACGGGGCTGGCAACCCTGTAACGGAGTTGTGAATTTCATGATCCCTGGCCCGAAGAGGAACGAACTCCGACACTAATGCCACGCATATCGCTGTTTTCCGATGCAGGGAACCGTATCTCTGCCGGATTTTGACACTGAGAGGGTGGTGCTCAGCGCCGTCCGCGACTGGATGGACACGATGGTCGTCGCGAGAGGTCATCGCCGGGCGCCGCCGTCACGTAGCCCGTTCATCAGGAGGGCGAGCAGGCGGTCGGCTTGAGCCTGGCTGTCCGGGCTGTCCTGGGCGGCCCGGGCGATAGCGCCGACCATCTTCAGCACGTCCGCGTCGTCCGCGTCGGCGGCGACCGCGCCTGATTGCCGCGCCCGCGACAGCAGCGCGGCCCCCACCTCGAACAGCTCCGCGTGCCAGGCCGATACCAGGCCGTTGCCGCGGTCGAGCGCCGAGTTCATCACCGCGGCCGACAGGCCCTTGCAGGTCAGGGCGTGCCTGAGCGTGGCACGCAGCCAGGTGGACAGCGTGTCGAAGTCGCCTTCGGCTGCCAGCAGCCCGCGGCACCCGGCGGCCGGCAGGCCGGCCCGCGTGAGGTCCTGGAGCGTTTCCGCCGGGCCGCCATCAGCCAGTCCGCCGGCGACATGAGCCGCTTGCACGCCGCTGACGCGGTCCACGAGTTCCCGTTCACCCGCCCGGGCCTGCCGTCCCGCCTTGAAGGCCGGGACGAAATCGTGGACTTCATCGCTGCGGGGTGGCAGGCCTGCGGGCTGAAGTACGAGCGCTACCGTACCCATGCCATCCACGACACCAGCGACCCGGAAACGATCATCGTCGAGCAGGAAGTCCTCGGGACCAGCGCATCTGCCGGCGAGTTCGCGCTTCCCAACATCGTCGTGCTGACCGTCCGCAACGGGCAGATCACCCGCCTGCGTGACTACGTCGGCATCCCCGCCGCCGCAGCCGCCACGGGGCGCGACATTTAGCGCGGGCCGCCTCATCCCACAGGTGAAGCGGCGAGGACGTGGTTCCTGTCGTGCGGCTGGCGATCTCGGTCCGGGCACGTGCGGCCTGCTCGACCAGATCCAGGCCCTGGTCCACGGTGGTGCAGCCGAGCTGGCGGTAAAGCAGGATGATGTTGCCGGCGTCGATCATCTCTAGGGCCTAGTGCGCCGGGCCAGACTGATCTGGTTCCCCAGCACCTGGAGTGCGTCCGCTGAAGCACGAGAAACCGCGATACCCCCGCGTGACATCAATGCTCCTTATAATGCATCTATTGGCCTCTGAAGTGCATTTTAATGAGTTCGACGCGGACGCGAGCATCAGATGCTGGGTATCGGGACGAAGCTGGCATGCCGGCAGTTCCGGCTCGGCGGAAGCGAAACGACATGCGAGCCCCACCCGACATGTTCATCATCGCGGCCTGCTCATGACCTGGTCAGTCACGTAGCGTAGCCCTGGATTCCAGGAGGATCTCGCGGGACTGCTCGTGCCCGTAGGAGCGGTCCAGAACATGAAGCGCCCTGACGCGGTTCGCGGTCTATTCGGTGCGAAGGGCGGAGGCGGTGCGGGTTCTGGCTGCCCAGGCGGCTGGCCCGAGTGCGCCGCCGACCGCGATGACCAGGCCTGCCAGGGCGAGGAGGACGAGCTGCCAGGGGGCGTAGACGGTGATGAGCGATGGAGGGGACCCGGAGTTGGCCGCGTGCAGCATCGTCGGAATGATGCCGTGGTGCAGGTACATCCCGGCAGGGACGCCGGCGATACCGGCCACGATTCCGGTGGCGGTGACCGAGCAGACGATCATCGCCAGGGTCTGCCGGGGGGTCATGCCGAGTGCCTTGAACACGCCGATGTCGTGAGTGCGTTCCCTGACCTGCAGCACGACGGTGTTGAGCACGCCGAGCCCGGCGACCGTGATGATGAGGGCGGTAAGCATAGCGACCAGGGAGTAAAGCGCCACTAGCGCGGTGTCCCCGCCGCTGACACTGGTTACCTGGTAGGAATCTCCGAGGACGGCGGAGAGCGCGTTGGCGTAGGACTGCGGGCTGGTTCCCGGCCGGAGCGCCACGTTGTACTGCTCCGGCCCGTCGGCCGGGCCGAGGCCGGTCAGCGTGGCGGGGCTGAGGTACATCTGCAGGCTGTTTCCGGGGTGGAACACCTCGCCCACAATCCGCACGGTGACGAGGTGGCCGCCGGAGACCAGCGGGTAGGCCGAGCCGACCTTCGTGCCGGTGTCGGTGAGGAAGAGCGTGTTGACGTCGGCCTCGGCGGGGCCGGAGTACCAGCGGCCGGAGATCAGCGCGAGTCCCGACCGGCCCAGGGCGCTTCCGTAGGCGGTGACGTCAAGGCGCTGGGCGAGGCCCGGCAGGCTGAGCTGGGCCTGTGCCATCGATGCGTAGCCGAGCGTGCCCGGCTCGGCGGCCAGCGCCGTGGTGATGGAGCGCTGCTGGGACGCGGTCAGGGCTCCCGGGCCGTGCGAGCTGGCTGTCACGCGCACGGGGAGCGTCGCGTACTGGGATGTGTCCGCGTAGGCGCGGTGCAGCGTGGTGCCGAGCCCGATGCCGAACGCTGCCGCGGCCGCGCCGCTCGCGATTGCCGCCCAGGTCACTAGCGCGCGGCCGGGCCGGGAAAACGGTGAGGCGAGGCCCAGCGTGGCGGGCCGGGGAACGCTGGTCAGCCGGGCCAGTGCACGGTGCGCCAGGTACCCGTGCGCGGGCCGGGGCGCCCGGCCGGCTGTGATCGCTTGCACCGCGCTCATCCGCCCGGCCTGCGATGCGGGCACGACCGCGGCGGCCACGGTGAGCGCCAGGGCGGTCAGCGGCACGACCGCGTTGACCCAGAGGGGGACGGTGAGCGTGCCCACTTGGTAGACCCGCGCGTTCGCCTTCAGCATGGGGATGGCCAGCAGGTTCCCGAATGCCGTTCCGGCCAGGCACCCGGCTGCCGCGGGCGCCGCTATGAGTGCCACGAAACAGGCGACTACCTGGACGGGGGTGAAGCCGACCGCTTTGAGCACGCCGATCCGCGTGGTGCCGGCGAGTACCGCGCCGCTGACCACGTTGACCACAATCAGCACCGAGATCACCAGGGCGATCACGCCGAACGCGATGATGAACGGCACCCACGGCGCGATGCTGCTCTCCTCGGCCTGCCGTACGGTCAGGTAGGACGCCGTGTCGAGGAGGGCGCCGCGGGGAAGCGCGGCCCGTACCGAGACGATGCCGGCGCTGATCGCCTGCGGGGTTCCCGCGTCGGCGAACCGGTACAGCATCTGCGCCTGCCCGCCCCCGCCGAGGCCGCCGATGGCCGAGGGCAGCACCCAGGCGTCCGCGGTCCCGGTGGCCGATTCGGCGATGCCCACCACGGTCAGCTTCCGTGACCCGACCGTGAGGGTGTAGCCGGTGAAGACCGCCGTGCCGCGGGCCATCACGATCTGGTCGGGACTGTCGGGCCAGTGGCCCTCGTCAAGGGTGAGGTCATCGACCGGGCCGCCGGGCGATGGCCGACCGACGATCCGCAGCGAGACCGGCGACGAGCCGGCCGCCCCGGGCTCGGTGACCTGAGCGGTGGCCGTGGCCTCGGCGAACGGCCCGGCCGCCGCGGTCACGCCGGCCAGCCGGGCCGTCGCCGTCAGCCGCGCCGGGGAGGTGACCGAGGTGTCGACGGCCGCGGTGACGTCTGCGCCGCGCTGTGCTGCGAATGCGCGGTCGAACGAGCCGTGCGCGTTGGCGAGCAGGCCGAGGGCGACGGTTGAGGTGGCGGTGGAGGCAAGCAGGACAAGGCCGATGATGGCGGCTTGCAGGCGGCGGCCGCGGAGCCCGCCGCGCGCAGCACGAAGTACCGCGCTCACGGCCGGACTCCGTAACTGCCCCGCGCAGCCTGTCCCGTCGCGGTGTCGGAGGCGATCCGGCCGTCGGCGAAGCGGATGACGCGCTGGGAGTAGCGGGCCGCCAGCTCGGGGCTGTGCGTGACGACGATCAGGGTCTGGCCGCTGGCGTTGAGGTCGAGCAGGAGCTGGCCGATCTCGTCGCCGGTCGCGGTGTCGACCGCGCCGGTCGGCTCGTCGGCCAGCAGCAGCGAAGGCTGGTTGACCAGCGCGCGGGCGATCGCGACCCGCTGCCGCTCTCCGCCAGACAGCCGCGCCGGGTAGGCATCGCGGCGGTGCCCCATCCTCAGCGCGTCGATCAGCTGGCCGGCGCGCTGCCGCGCGGCCCTGTCCTTCGCCCCGGCGAGCTGGGCGGGCAGCAGCACGTTGTCCATCACGGTCATGTCGTCGAGCAGGTTGAAGAACTGGAAGATCATCCCGACCTGCCTGCGCCGGAACCGTGCCGCGCCAGCCTCCGACAGCATGTCGACCCGTTCGTCGCCGACCCGGACCGCGCCGGAGGTCGGCCGGTCCATGCCCGCGATCAGATTGAGCAGCGTCGACTTGCCGGAGCCCGACGGCCCCATGACGGCCACCGCCTCGCCCGGCCGGATCGCCACGCTCACCTCCGCGACCGCCGGCGCGGTGCCGTTGTCATACCGCTTCGTCACGTTCTCTAGCTGAACCAGTGCATTCATGGCGGCAACCATGGCCGGCCGGCCCGCGGGCGCGGTATCGGCCGGAAGTCTGCTAGAAGATGCACGGATTCGTACTTTCGGCCGACACGGAGCCGGGGGAGGCGGCCTTAACCTGGCGGTATGGAAGTGCTCAGCCGGCTGGCCGAGCGGATCGGGACCGGAACCGAGGTGGCACTCGCCTCGGCGATGACCATGGCAGTCGCCTTCAACGCCCTGGTAATCGACAGGGCGGGCAGCGGCCGGCTGACCGGTCTCGCCGTCGGCGCGGTGATCTGCGCGACGGCCCTGCTGCGCCGCCGGAACCACGCCTGGGCTGCGGCGGCTGGCCTGGTCCTGTTCGCGGCGGCGGGGTTCGCGGTCGCGCTCGGGGCCAGCCCGGTGGGGCCGCTGTTCGGCGGCGGGCTCATCGGGCTGCTCGTGCTCGGCGCTGCGGCGGTGCGTGCGCTCCCGCCAAGACTCGCCGCCGTAATCGGCGTCGCTGGCACGGCCGTGATCGGGGTAAGCGAGACCGCCGGCCCGGACGGCTTCTTCGACAACCGGACCATCTGGGCGCTAGCAGGGGTCACGGCCTGGTCCGTCGCGCTCGCCATCGGCCTCTACTTCCGCTATCTCGGCTTCCTGCACCGCCAGGCCCTGGAGGCCGTCCGGCGGGAAGAGCGCCTCGGGCTGGCGAGGGAACTGCATGACGTGGTAGCGCACCACGTCACCGGCATCGTCGTCCAGGCCCAGGCCGCCCAGTTCGCCGGACAGGACAGCGCCGGCACCCTGCTGGGCGCACTGGCGAGCATCGAGACCGCGGGCACCGACACGCTGGCCGCCATCCGGCAGCTCGTCGGGCTTCTCCGCGACCCGGACGACAGCCGCGCCGTACTGGCGGCGCACGAGCCGATCAGCCGGCTCGTGGAACGGTTCGCCGAGCACGGCCCGGCAATCGAGCTGAGACTGCCCGCCAGCCCGCCGTCTGCGGCCTGGCCGCCGGAGGTAGCGAGCACCGTCTACCGCGTCGTCCAGGAGTCGCTGACCAACATCGCCCGGCACGCGCCCAGCGCCCGCTCGGTCGCGGTCACCATCACCTGCGACACCAGGCACGTCAGCATCGAGGTCACCGACGACGCCTCCGGCGCCCCCGCCCGGCACCCGTGGCCCGGCGGCTACGGGCTCGCCGGGATGCGGGAGCGCGTCGAAGCGCTCGGCGGCAAGCTCCGCGCCGGCCCGCTGCCCGGCACCGGCTGGGCGGTCCGCGCCAGCCTGCCGTTCCCCGCCCAGGGCCGTCCGTGACCCTGCCATCCACCGGAAGCGCAGTGTCCCCAAGGGACGCTCCCCGGCCCGGCGGCCCGGAGCGCACCGCGGGCCTGCGGGTCCTGCTCGCCGACGACCAGGCCATGGTGCGCGGCGGCTTCCGTCTCATCCTCGAAAGCCAGCCCGGCATCACCGTGGCGGCAGAAGCCGCCGACGGCATCCAGGCCGTCGCCCTGGCCCGGGAACTTCGCCCGGACGTGTGCCTGGTGGACATCCGCATGCCCGGCATGGACGGCATCGAGGTCACCCGCGCCCTCGCAGGCCCGGACGTCGCCGGCCCGCTCCGCGTCGTCATCGTCACCACCTTCGACACCGACGAGTACGTCTACGGCGCGCTGGCGGCCGGCGCGGTCGGCTTCCTGCTCAAGGACGCCGGACCCGCGCTGCTGATCGAGGCCGTCCGGGCCGCCAGCGCTGGAGACGCCCTCATCTCCCCGTCCGTCACCGTCCGCCTCCTGCGGCAGCTCGCCCCGCTCCGCAGCCGGGCCGCCGCCGGCCCCGCGAGCCAGCTCTCCGAACGAGAACTCGACATTGCCCGCGCCATCGCCAAAGGACGCACCAACCAGGAGATCGCCGCCGAGCTGTTCATCTCGCTCAGCACGGTCAAGACACACATCACCCGCATCCAGGACAAACTCGGCGTCCGCAACAGGGTAGAGATCGCCGCCTGGTCCTGGGAACACCACATCGCCTGCGAATAGCCGCTCTACGCCGCCGACGGGCTGGCGAGCGGAATGCCGATCAGACCCGGACAGGGACCGCCGGATGGCGATGCGGCCATACTCGTCACGCACGAATGGAACACCCAGTTCTGCGTGGCATCAAGCCACGATTGGGCAGCCAGCTCGTCGAGTTTCAGGCGGTTCGCGTGCCCGCTGCCGGTTTCCGCTGTTCAGAAGGAACACGTCACCGCGGCACTCGCCATGATCGTCCCGTCATGGGTGTGAGCAGCGGCTAGTCTGGTCGTCCGCGCCAGGCGGCGAGGAGGTCGTCGGGGCCGAGGCACCGGATGGGGACCTCGCTTGCTGTCTGGCCGGTGCGGGTAGCGGCCAGGAGCGCCGTGGCCTCGGTGACGCCGGGCACGGAGTGGACGTCTCTTGCAAGCTCCGCGTATTCGCGCAGGCCGAAGGGCTTGGCCTCATGCCATTTGACGCTGCCGGCAAAAGCGATGCCAGCGTGACGGTCCTCGTTCTTCGCCACGATGTCGATCTGGGAGGTGCGGCGCCGGTTCCACCAGCCGCCGACCTTCGCCACCTCCGGGAAGCCGAGGTCGGGCGCGAGCCGCAGCAGCGCGTCATGGATGACCGGCTCGATGGCCAGGCCGCGCCAGGTGCCCCAGGAGCGCTCGATGGCCAGCAGGACAAGGTCGCCGCGACCTCGCTCTACCAGCGGGAGCCGCCTGTTCAAGAAGGCGAGGAAAAAGCGCAGGTACGGGTCCGCGACCCGGTACCGCTTGTCGCGCTCCCCGGACTTGGCGGACACGGGCACGTCCACGGCGACCACGTGCTTGGCCTGCAGGAGTTGCAGGGCGTTGGTGAGCGAGCTATCGGCGATCTGCCGCCCGTCGTCGTCGGTGAGCTTGCGCTGGATGGCGCTCCACGTTCGCTCGCCGTTCCCGATCGCTGTGAGCACGTCCCGGGCCTGGACCTCGGCAGGGAACTCCGCCGCCAGGGACCGTTCCCCCGAGACCAGCAGCGCGGAGGTCGGATTGGCGAGCGCAGCCCGCAGGAACTCGCGCAGTCCCTGACCGCGCCGCCATTCCTGGCAGACCAGCGGCAGGCCGCCCGTTACGAGGTAGGCGTCGAGGGCGTCCGCCGCGCCGCGGTCAATCAGGTCGCCCACCTCAGCCGGCGCCGACTATCGATCGGCTCCC
Organism: Actinomycetota bacterium; assembly: GCA_027314595.1. Taxonomy (GTDB): domain Bacteria; phylum Actinomycetota; class Actinomycetes; order Streptosporangiales; family Streptosporangiaceae; genus Trebonia. The sequence continues at coordinate 13,096 of DAHVAN010000318.1, forward strand.
ATATCCGGGTCCGGGCGCAGGTGCCATCCGCCCGGCGGCCGTTCCATGCGCCTTGCGCCGGATATGTGGCGGGCGTTCAGCAGTTCCCCGCCCTGGGCTGTCTCGGCCGGTTCATTTTGACTTGCCGTGATGGAAAGAGATGGCTAGTGTTTCCGTCATGGAAAGTTATAGCGGTCCCGGCCGTCCAGCCGTCGGGGTGGCACCGGACGAGGCGGCCAGCGCCATGTCAGCCATCGACGGGTGCCGCTCCTGGCTGGCTGACCGGCTAATCGCGCCAGCCTGGTACCACCTGGCGTTCGGGCTGCTGGCCGGCGGCGCGATCGCCGAGGGAGAGATCCGCAACTGGACGCTGTTCGCCTGGTCGGTGGCCGCCTACACGGTCGGCTGCTGCGCGCTGAGCTGGTGGAACCAGCACCGCGTCGGCGTCACGATGAAGTACCTCGACGACCCCCGCACGCGAGCGGTCTACGCCGCCAGCGTGCTGACCCTGTACGGGCTGGCCGCGGTCGCCTGCTGGCTCGGCCTCGTCCGTGGGATGCACGGCGCGTTCCTGGCCGCGGGCGTGCTCGAAGTGCCCCTGGCCGTTATGTTCGGGCGGTGGACGGACCGGCTGCTCCGGGCGCGCCTGCAGGCTGCCCCGTGAGTACCGCCGCCCGGTTCGATGAGATCGTGCACGCGCCGAACCGGCTGCAGATCTGCGCGATCCTCTCCGCCGTCAGCTCCGCCGACTTCGCCACCGTCCGGGCGGTGCTCGGAGTGGCCGACTCGGTCCTGTCCAAGCACGTACGGGTCCTGCACGAGGCCGGCTACGTCGACGTGCACAAGTCCACCTGCGCATCGCGGGTGCGAACCAGCATGTCCCTGACCGCAGCCGGGCGGGCAGCATACAACGGGCACGTCGCCGCCCTGCGGGCAATCGTCAGCAACGAGGGCTTCCGCTCCCATGCCCGCCAGGGCGGCGGGCTCGCCCAGCCGCCTGGACCGGAAGGAACCCCGGTCAATGCGTGAGGACGCCCGGCAGCGGGCCGCCGAGTTCCTCAGGGAACTGTATGCCGCCGGCGCGATCGACACGGACCGGCTAGATACCTCTATCACGGAGGTGCTGGCGGCCAGGTCCGAGGCCGAACTGGCCGGGGTGGTCCAGTCGCTGCCGTCGCCTGTTCCGCTAACCAGCCAGGAGCGGCGGCTGCCTAGGCCGCTGGAGATCCACTCCGGCATGGGGCGGCTGCGGCTGGCGGGCAAATGGCAGCTCGCCCGGGAGACGCATGTCAGCGCGGACCTGGGCAGCATCAGCTTGGACCTCACCCAGGCCGAGTTCGACGATCACGTCATCGACCTGCACGTTTATACCGGCTGGGGCAGCATCACGATCATCGTGCCGCAGGGCGTCGAGGTACAGTTGATCCGCCATCGAGGCGGACTCGACTCGCGACTGGACCCGCCGGTACCGGGGCTGCTGCTGCTCCGGCTCGACCTGACCACCAATATCGGCAGAGTCCACCTGCGCCACCCTGGAAACCATGACCGCCTCAGGCGCTGGCCAGGCAGCAGACGCCGGTAACCAGCCGCGCGGTCATGTCAGCCCCTTTCCCCCTGGTCAAGCGGCACGGGATCCGCAACGGCGCGGGCTTCCGCCCATCCTCAACGAATGGCCGCAGCAGGGCTGGAACTCGTGGTGCGGCCGTGTCGTCGAGCCCGTCATCAGGGCTGATCACGCGGTCACGGACCTACACCAACCCGCTCGACCTCGCCATCGCGCTCGATGCGGTCGACGGGCTGGTGGCCGCCCTGCGGTCGTAGCGCCAGGAGCACGCGTCGGCCGCCGTCGTCGGCCCGCCTGCCTGTTCTCGCCGGTCAGGCAGCACACGATGCGCACTGGTGTCGACAACCCCGTAACGGCATCGTGGCTTTCTTGCCGTCGGGCGTGGTTGCTGGGCCAGCAGGAGATTTGCCGTTATCCCGGAAGCTCCCCTGCCTGAATGGACAAGGCGGCCTCGGCGAGCCTGATTACGGCCGGAAGGGCTGGGGAGAGGTCTTGGCCGGGGTCGGCAAGGGTGTCGAAGGTCTCGAAGCTGGTCAGCGCGTACAGCATCTGCACCGTCTGCCCGGCTGCGGCCTCAGGGGTTGCGGGCAGGCGGCTGACCAGCACCGTGAGGCCTTGACGGCGCCGCTGGTCGCGGGCGGTGATCACCGCGCCGACGTCGGGGTCCAGTGCGGCCAGGGCGCGCAGCCGGCGCATGACGATCCGGTCGGCCCCCCAGAACCCGGCGAAGGCCGTGATGAAACCATGGATGGCCGCGTCCGGGGCCGAGCTCGCGAACACGCGGGCCAGGTCAGCCATCCCGCCGGCTTCGGCAAGGTCGTCACAGACCGCCTCAAGCAGCCCGGTCTTGGAGCCGAACTGGTAGTACACGGTAGCCCGGGCCACGTCGGCGCGGCGGGCCACCGCGTCGACGGTGAACCCGGGGTAGGCGGTCGCCGTCCTGAGCAGTTCCCGTGCGGCGTCCAGGATCCGGCGCCGGCTCTCGCCTATCACCTCTTCGCGTTTGCCGAGCCGGTACGGGCGCGGGCTCATCGTGGTTCAGCATCTCCTCGGCCAGGTTGGGCATGCCTTCGGACAGGCAGTCTGGCTGAGACTGTACCCGGCGGGCGCCTGTGCGGCTTTCTCGCTTCCCTGGCCGGCGGAGGCATTGCTGGTGGTACCCGGGAGCCGGGGTCCCCGGTCCCGATGGCCATGCCTTCTGGCTAGTGCCGCGGGACACCGCCGACGGGGTTGATATCTTGCCTGATGACATATTTGGTCATACTGTCTGAGTAAATGAATTGAGCCCGAATGTGAGCCACCGTGACCAGTCCCGATACCAGGAAGTGACCTGACATGAGCCAGAACGACACGCTCGACGGCAGCCGCGCCGAGTCGGCACCGCCTGCCGCTCGCGGCAACGGGCTGCGGGCTAATGCCCTCAGCGCCGTGGTGATGCTGCTCATTGAGTACGGACTCGGGATGTGGGTGAACCTGTACGCCCAGATCCCGGCGGGAGACCACCGGAAGGGGACCTTCGCCGCGTTCGGCGCCGCGGTGGCCCACGGCCCGGTGGCGCTAGCCGTGCACGCGATCCTCGGCACCCTGCTCCTCGTCACGGCGATCGCCCTGATCGTCCGGGCCGTCCTGGCCCGGAACGCCGCCGCCGCCGTGATCGGCGCCATCGCCTTCCTCGCGACGATCGCCGCATGGCTGTCCGGCGCCAGGTTCGTCGGCGATGCGGCCGACGGCGCGTCGTTCGGCATGGCCATCGCCACCGGGGTAGCCCTGCTCAGCTACGTGGTCATCCTGTCCGTCCCCGGCCCGACGGAAGGACCCGGCCGATGACCCAGCCATCCGGGCCGGGCGGCGGCCTGCCCGGGCAGAGCCGGGTCGTGCTGGTCACCGGCGCGAGCGCTGGTATCGGCTTCCACACCGCCAGAGAGATCGCCGCGCGCGGCGCCTCGGTGCTCATCACGGGCCGGGACCGCAGGCGGGGCAAGGACGCCGTCAGGGCCATCGCCGCGGCGGCCGGTCATGCCCGGGTGGAGTTCATCCCGGCCGACCACTCCACCGTCGGGGTCAACGGCCAGCTCGGCGAGGCCGTGACCGAGCGGCTGGGCGTGCTCGGGCTGCCGCCGCGGCTGGACGTGCTGGTCAACAACGTCGGCGGGATCTTCGCGACCAGGACCCTCACCGCTGACGGCTACGAGGCCACCCTCGCGGTGAACTTCCTCGCCCCGGTCGTGGTGACCCACTCGGTGCTGCCGCTGCTACAGGCCAGCGCCTCGCCCCGGTGCGTGAACGTCACCTCAAGCCTGGCCTGGCTAGCCAGGGAGGTGCCCGGCGACCTGCTGGCCGACATCCACACCGCACGTGATTACGTGGGCATCCGCGCTCATGCCCGCGCCAAGCTGCTGACCGCCGCGTGGACCCTCGCCATGAGCCGCCAGCAGGCCGGCACCGGAATGGCGGCCGCCGCCGTCAACCCGGGCATGGCCTGGACTGCCATGACCCAGGCGCTGACACCCCAGGTGGTGCCCTCGTGGCGGTACGTGTACCCGCTGGTGCGGCTCTTCCAGAAGCGCGGCGACCCGGCCAGGGCCGCCCGGGTCTGCGCCGAGGTCGCCTGGACCGGCAGCCTGGCCGAGATCAGCGGCCGGTACATCACCGAGCACGGCAAGCCGGGCAGGTATCCCGGCGTCGTGGCCGATCCCGCCTTCCAGGACCAGGTGGTCGCCGTCGCCTGGGACCTGGCGCGGGACGCGGCCACCGCCGCCGGCCACCGGGGGCGGCCATGACCGGCGAGCGCAGGTTCCGGTTCGGCGCGGTCGCCGGCTTCGGCCGCAGCGGACAGGAGTGGGCAGCGACCGCCCGGCACATCGAGCAACTCGGCTTCTCCACCCTGCTGTGCCCCGACGGGACCGGCACGCTCGCGCCGTTCCAGGCGCTGAGCGTGGCCGCCGCCGCTACCAGCACCCTGCGACTGGGCAGCTACGTCCTTGCGGCGCCGCTGCGCACCCCCGGCGAGGTGGCGTGGGAGACCGCGAGCCTGGACGTGCTCAGCGGGGGCAGGTTCGAACTCGGACTCGGCGCGGGCCGCCCGGCCGCCGAGCGCGACGCGGCACGGCTCGGGCTGCCCTTCGGCACCCCTGCCGAGCGCGTCAGCCGCATCCGGCAGACGATCGAGGCCGTCCGCGCCCGCTACGCCGCATCGGACGAGGCATCCAGGAACGACGCCGTACGCGGCGTGCAGCAGCCTAGGCCCCCGGTGCTCGTCGCCGGCGCCGGCCCCAGGATGCTGGACCTCGCCTCCCGAGAGGCAGGCACCCTCGCCCTCGGCCTGCCACCGCAGAGCACGGAGGACGACCTGGCGGCGAAGGCCGACCAGGTCCGCGCGATCGCCGGCCACGGCTTCGACCGGCTCGAGCTCAACGTCAACATCGCCCTGGTCGGCGACGAGTTCCCGCCCCATGCCGCCTCATGGCTCGGCGCGGACCCCCGGGCGCTGCTCCGCAACGGCTCGATCACCGTGCTCGCCGGCTCCGCCCGGCAGATGGCCGACACGCTGCTGCGACGGCGCGACCGCAGCGGGGTGTCCTACATCTCAGTCAACGCCCAGTTCGCCGACGCGTTCGCACAGGTGATCGAGTTGCTCACCGGTGCCTGACGCGAGACCGCGGCGGGCAGGCTACTGCGGCCAGGGTCCTGCCCCGCAGGTGACCGGCTGGAAGGCCGACACAACCGCTCCCGTCGGTCCGTCAACGGCCACCGGGCGCACCGGCTTGCCGATTTCCGCTGGTCAGGCAGCACATGATGCGCAACGGTGCGGGCAAGACCACTACCCTGCGGGTGACCCTCGGCCTGGAGGCGCCCACGTCAGGGACGGCCCTGGTCGGGGGCCGCCGCTACCGGGAGTTCATTCGCCCGCTGCATCAGGTCGGCTCGCTGCTGGGCGCGACCGCCCTGCCGGCGGGCCGCGCCGCATGGTTCCACCTGCTCGCCCTGGCGCAGAGCAACGGGATCGGGCAGCAGCGGGTCATGGAGGTACTCGAACTGACCGGGCTCGAGACGGTGGCCGCCAGGCGAGCCGGGGAGTTCTCGCTCGGGATGAAGCAGCGGCCGGGCATCGCGGCCGCGCTGCCGGCCGACCCGCCCGTGCTGCTGGCCGCCACGGTCGTGCTCACCAGGAGAGACGTATGACGCCTCCGGTGCTCACCGCCGAAAGTTTCGCCATCCGCGGACGGCGCGGTGCCGCGTGCGGGCGGATGTCTTCGCAGCTCATTCCCGTGCACCAGCGCAGCGCTGCCGGTGGTCACGCGGTGAGCAGGTCCGGGTCGTTGCCGACCCGCGCGCTGCTTGCTGTACTCATGAGGACTTTCGCAGAAAGGCGCGATCATGAGTGGCCACATGCCCGGTCCGCAAGCCTCACCCGACTCGCACTGCCCGCCGGGCGGCCATAGCCGCCGCCAGTTCCTCGGCCGCGCCGGAGCCGGGGCGCTCGCACTCGGACTAGGCGCGACTGGCGCGGAGCAGTTGCTCGCCGCGCCGGCAGCGCAGGCCGCCGCGTTCGGGTACAGCGGCGGCGGCGGATACTTCACGGTGAACACCGGCGCCGGGCTCAGCTTCAAGATCAGCCAGTCGAACGGGGACATGACCTCGCTCGTCTATAACGGCACCGAGCTGACCGCCGCCAGCCGGCCCTCGAACGTCGAGTCCGGGCTCGGCAACGGCGCGAGCGTCAGCGCGTACCAGACAGGCAGCTACATCGTGGTCACCGAGTCCGCGTACGACTGGTACGGCAGCGGCACCCTGCACCACTATTTCGTCGTGCAGGACGGCGTGAACGACATCTACATGGCGACCTACGTCAACTCCGCCGGAGCCGGGGAACTGCGCTGGATCCAGTCGCTCAACCGCGGCATCCTGACCAACATCTGGACGCCGTCCGACGTCAACGGCGGCACGCCGATCGAGTCCACCGACATCGACCTAGTGGACGGCCAGACGCGCTCGAAGTACTACTCCAACCGGCAGGCCCAGGAACTGACGATCCGCGGCGTCACCGGCAGCGGCGTCGGGGTGTTCATGGACTTCGGCAGCCGGGAGAGCAGCAGCGGCGGCCCGTTCTTCCGTGACATCGAGCAGCAGGGCACCAGCGACTCGATCCAGGTCTACAACTACCTGTGGTCCGGCCACAACGACACCGAGGCGCAGCGTCTGGACGTGCTCTACGGCCCGTACGCGCTGATGGTCACCGATGGTTCCGCTCCGTCCGCGCCCGACCTGAGCTTCATGGACGACTTCGGCTTCGCCGGCACGGTCAGCGCGTCAGGCCGCGGGTACGTCACCGGCACCGCGAGCGGCGTGACCTCAGGCATGACGATGCTGGTCGGCTGGGCGAACTCCACCGCGCAGTACTGGACCGCGCCGGCGTCGGACGGCAGTTTCACCAGCCCCGCCATGAAGCCGGGCACATACACCCAGACGTTGTACCAGAACGAACTGGCGGTGGCCACGCGCAGCGCGGCAGTCTCCGCTGGCTCGACAACCAGCGGCCAGGACATCGCCTCGGCCTGGACAACTCCGTCCGCGCCCGTCTTCCGCATCGGCTCCTGGACGGGATCACCGCAGGGCCTGCTGAACTGGCCGAACCTGACCTGGATGCACCCCTCCGACGTGCGCATGGCGAGCTGGGGACCCGTCACCTACACCGTCGGAAGCAGCTCCGACAGCCAGTTCCCCGCTTACCAGTTCAAGCTGGTCAACAACCCCACCACCATCCAGTTCGCCTTGTCCGCCAGCGAGATCGGCGAGTACACCGTCCGGATCGGCATCACGGCCGCCTACGCCGGCGGCCGGCCACAGATCACCGTGAACAACTGGAGCTCGCCAATCCCGTCCCCGTCCAGCCAGCCGAACTCCCGCAGCCTGACCATCGGCACTTACCGGGGCAACAACACCCTGTTCACCTATACGGTCCCGGCCAGCGCCTTCGTGACCGGGACGAACACCATGCAGATCTACGTGGTCAGCGGCTCGGGCACGCTGAGCGACTGGCTCAGCCCCGCTTTCAGCTACGACTGCGTCGAGATGTACGGTGGGCAGCCCGGTGACATCATCACGGTCACCAGCCCGGGCAGCCAGTCCGGAACCGTGGGCACGCCGGTCAGCGGCGTGCAGGTCCAGGCCACGGACTCGGCGTCCGGGCAGACGCTGACGTACTCGGCGACCGGCCTGCCGCCGGGGCTGTCGATCAGCACCGCTGGCCTGATCTCCGGCACCCCGGGCACCTCCGGGAACTACAGCGTGACGGTCACGGCGAAGGACTCCGCCGGAGCGTCCGGTTCGGCGACCTTCACCTGGGCCGTTTCCGGTTCCGCCAGCACCGGCGGCACCGTCGGCGTGGCCTACGACAAGACCAGCGAGTGGCAGGGCGGGTTCACCGCGAACGTGACGATCACCAACAACGGCGCAAGCACGATCAACGGCTGGACCGTGGCGTGGACTTTCCCCGGCGATCAGCAGATCACCAGCGCGTGGAACGCCACCGTCACGCAGTCCGGCGCGGCGGTCTCCGCGACGAGCTTGAGCTACGACGCCACCATCGCGCCAGGCGGCAGCACCTCGTTCGGGTTCCAGGGCACCTGGGCATCCAGCGACTCCTCCCCGACCGCGTTCACGGTGAACGGGACCCCCAGCTAAGCGCTCAACACCGAGGCGGGCCGCCAGCTGCGCGCCGAGCGCGAGCGGTGTCGCTGCCGGATCGCCGCGGCCGCGGAGCGGCGTCCAGCCGACCGGGGCGGCCACAGCAAGTGCGTCTGGTCCGGGACCGGCGCTGTGGCCTCCCGACAAGGTTGACTACACGTGTGGCGCATCCCCGGCCGCGGTTCTGAGTCTAAGCAGTCAATTCCTCATCTCCATGTTCGCCGCCGACCGCCAGCAGCGGCGCCGCTGGAACCGCGTCGCTGCCGCAGCAGGCGCACGCAGAGGAGCAAGAGCACGAAGAACAGGAACGCAAGGCCGCCTGACGTCCCGGCGACAGGGTGCGCGTCCGGCACATGGGCGACGGCGTGCTGCTTGAGCCGATCGCGTCCGACATCGATGCGTGGTTTGCCGAACTGGACCGTCCGTACCACCAAGAATACTAGAGGTAGGATAAAGAGCATGAGTGAGCCTACTGGAAAGTACTCGATCACCATGCCACGGGACATCGCGGAAGCGGCCCGCGCCCGTAGCGGTCCTTCGGGTCTGTCAGGCTACGTCGCCGCGGCTGTCGCCCGGCAGATTGAGCGGGACAACCTAAACGAACTGATCGCCGTGGCGGAGGCCGAGCACGGTCCGGTCACTGAGGAAGAAGTGCGAGCCCGGCGTGAAGAACTGCAGCGGGCTCGCGCCGAGCAGGACCACCCCCGCTCCGGGGCCGCGTGACCCGGGCTTCCGCCACTCCGGCCGGCACGCTTGTGCTGGACAGCGAAGGGCTGGCGAAGGCGGTCCTGCGGGCGCGGGAGGTCACCCAGTGGCTGGCACTGGCACGGGCCGACGATCTACGGGTGATCACTAGTGCTGCCACTGTCGTGGAAGTGGCACATCCGCGACTCAACCGTCCGGCGCTGGAGTGGACGCTGTCCCGTATCGTCGTAGAGCCAGTGACCGAACCGATTGCTCGCCGCGCAACGGCCATTCTCGCCGAAGCCGGCCCGCACGGTCACCAGCATGCCATCGATGCGATGCTCAGCGCGACAGCCTTGGCCGCGCCTGGCCCGGTTACCGTCCTCACCTCGGACCCCGAGGACATCGCCACCCTGTGCGGACGCAATGTGACCGTCATCAAGGTCTTACGTGACGGTTCGTGACGGTCCCGGCAATTGACTTGCCTATTACACATCAGCATGCGCCTTGTCCCTCGTGAGTGCCATGAACGCTTCCTCCAGCGACGGCTGCCGGGTCACGAGCTGGTGCAGTGCGGCCAGCTTGCCAACAACGGCGGCACTGAAGCCACGGCCTTGATCCGCGGTAAAACCCCAGCTCACGATACGCGGCCTAGTTTTCGGGCGGGACAGCGTTCAGGCACCGTGTGGTGCGAGGACAGGTATCCCGGCGTCCGCGGCGGCTTTGGCGAGCCGGTCGTCATAGGTGAGCAGGGCGGTGAGTTCCGGGCCGAGCAGCCGTGCCGTTGCCAGCTGGATCGCGTCCAGGGAGCGCAGCAGGCGGTCAGGCTCGACGATGGCGGAGCGGACGACGTCCTCGTCGATCTGGACGTAGTCGAAAGCATCAAGCAGCCGCTGGGCGTCCGGGATCAGCGCGGGCCAGTTTCGTGCCACGGCACGGCTGACCTCGATCCGCAGCAGGTCCGAGCTGATCCAGTTGTCGCCGCGGTGCTCGCGGTAGAAGGCGAGAAACGCCTCAGCGTGCTCCTCGGCGGCCAGGAGCTTGAACGCAGCGCTGGTGTCCAGGTAGTACAGGGCCATGGGTCGTCAGCGCTCGCTGCCGCGCTCCTCCAGCAGCGCCCGCGTGAGCGGGTTCGGGTCGGCACCGGTAACCGGGTGCAGCCGCTGGGGCAGAAAGCCTTCATCTTCTTCGGCTATCTTTTGCCGCTTCGCGGCAGGGCCTGCCCACAGGCCGTATGGCTAAGCCCTGAATGCCCTCATTGCCGGAATAGATCCATTTTCTGCCAGGTTGGACGGGAATGTGACGGACCTTGATGCCGCCCCTGAGGCGAACGTGTCCCTGACGCTGCTTGACGGGCCGACGTGTCCACGCTCTTCTCCCCGGTGACCATTGCCGGGCTGAGGCTCCGCAACCGCTTCATCATGTCCCCGATGACCCGCCAGTTCTCGCCGGACGGCGTGCCCGGGGAGGAGGTCGCCGCCTATTACGCCCGCCGCGCGGAGTCGCTCGGCATCGTCATGACCGAGGGCAGCTACGTCAACGAGTCGGCGGGCGGCTTCGGCAACGTGCCCAGGCTGTTCGGCGACGACGCCCTGGCCGCCTGGCGGAAGGTGACCGAAGGCGTGCACGCCGTGGGCGGCTTCATCTTCCCGCAACTGTGGCATATCGGGGCGCAGCGCGAGCCTGACGCCGGCCCGTACCCCGATTCCCCCCTGGTCTCCCCGTCCGGCATCAACTGCGACGGGCGGCGCGTCGGCGAGCCCGCCACGATCGCGCAACTGGACGAGACCGTCCGGGCCTTCGCCCGCGCCGCCGTCTTCGCCAGGGAAGCGGGCTTTGACGGTCTTGACCTGCATGGCGCGCACGGCTACCTGCTCGACCAGTTCCACTGGCCGGTCACAAACCGCCGCACCGATGCCTACGGCGGGGACATGGCCGGGCGGGTCCGGCTCTCGGCCGAGATCGCCGCCGCCGTCCGTGCGGCGGTCGGCCCGCAGTTCCCGGTCTGCTTCCGGTTCTCCCAGTGGAAGGGCAACGACTTCGAGGCCCGGATCGCCGGGACCCCGAAGGAGCTGGAGGCGTTCCTCACCCCGCTCGTCGAGGCCGGCGTGTCCATGTTCCACGCCTCGACCCGCCGCTACTGGCTGCCCGCCTTCGACGGCTCCGACCGCACCCTGGCCGGCTGGACCCGCCACCTGACCGGCAGGCCGGTCATCGGGATCGGCTCGGTGGGAGTCGGCGCCCCGTTCCTGTCCATCACGGACGACGCCCGCTCCGGCAAGGCGGCCGGCCTGTCTCGACGCGTTCCTCTACTAGCACAGGCGCATCCGGACCGCGGGGGACAGCGGCCAGGCCGCGGGGCCGCGGGCGGCCGGCCCCCTATCCGGACCGGAACCGTGTCGGCGAGCTCGAGCACCTCGTCGAGGAAGTGGCTCACGTAGGTCTTGGTCTCGACGCTGGTCAGCGACGAGGTCGGCTCGTCCATCACGCTCACGCGCGCGTCGCACGCGACCGCGCGCAGGATCTCGACCTTCTGCTTGTCGGCGGTCCGCAACGTGCCGACCTTGGCGTTCGCGTCCAGCTCGAAGCCCACTGCGCTACGAGCTCGTCGTACTTGGCGCGCATCCGGCGCCGCTGGACCAGCCCGGAGCGACGCGGCTCGATGCCGAAGAAGATGTTCTCGATCACGCTCATGTGCGGCACCGGCGAGAGCTGCTGCGAGATCGTCGCGATCCCGTCGACGCGCGCCTCGCGCGGGCTCGTGTAGCGGACCGGCCGGTCGTCGACGAACAGCTGCCCGTCGTCGGGGCGGATCACGCCTCCGACGATCTTCCCGAGCATCGACTTCCCGGTGCCGTTCGCCCCGACGAGCGCGTGCACGGTAGCTCCGGCAACCTCGACGCTGACGTTGTCGAGCGCCTTGGTGCCGGAGTACCGTTTGCCGATCGAGACGAGCCGGATCGGCGCTGCCGCCGCCGAGCTCACCCGGGGTTGCCCTCGAGCGTCCAGTCCGGCACGAAGCTCGGGTGCGAGCTGAGGAACGACTGGTCGATGATCGCCGGACGGGTGCCGGAGTTGATGACGCCGACCACGGGCGGCACCGGCTGTCCCTTCAGCGCATCGTAGAGGTACTGGATGCCGAGCACCGACTCGGAGACCGGGTACAGGCCGAGGGTGGCGTAGACAGTGCCGCTCTTGACCTCGTTGACGATCTCCTGCGCGCCGCCGTAGCCGATGATCGCGATGTTCTTGCCGGGCGTGTAGCCGCCGACCAGCTTGAGCGCGGTCATTGTCCCGGCCGCCATCTGGTCGCCGAACGTCGCGAACACTTGCCCTTGTAGTACGCCGTCATAGCGTCAATGCGAACCGTGTCAGTCGGGTAGTTGGCGAGCCCCGGCAGGAAGGCGATGTTGCAGTGGCCGCTTCCGGCCATCTTCTTGCAGGCGGAGTTCATCGCGGTTTCCGGGTTCGCCGACTCCACGCCGATCGGCTGGCCGACGGTCGTGAGGCACTGGGGGCTGGCTTTCAGGGTGTTCTGCTGCTGCAGCGTGCCCCATGTGTAGTCGGCGCAAGCGCAGCTGCGGGTTGTTGTTGGCGTCGAAGGCGTCGAGCCGGACGCCCAGCTTGGCGGCCTCCTCCTGCGCGCCCTTCAGCGAAGCGATCCCGTACGGGCTCGGGTTGTAATAGAAGATCGCCATCCGGATCGGCCCGCCCGCCGCCGCTGCGCTCGAGGTGGGGGTGCTCGATGTCGATGTGCTCGAGTTCGAAGAGTTCGAAGAGTTCGAAGAGTTCGATGATGAGCATCCAGCGATCAGTGCCCCGATTACGCTACCGCTACCCCGCACGCGGCCAAGCGCGTGCGCTTGAGCCTGAACATGGTCGGCAGCCTCGACATGGGCGGCAAGGCCATCGCCCGAGAAAGAGTGCGTATTAGCGGGATTGCTGGGGTGGCTGGTACTCAGGGCGTGATCGAACTGGACGGGGCGCGGACGGCGAGCAGCGGGTCCTGAGCGCGGTCGGCGCGGCGGGCGAGGAAAAGCGACGCCGCGACGGTGACGGCGAGCGCGGAGCAGACGAGGGCCGCGATCGTGGCCGGGGACGGGCTTGCGGCGATGCCCCAGCCAATGCCGCTGGCCTGGCCCTGGGTGTTGATCAGGCGCGGCGCCACGGCGAGCCCGGCGGCGACGCCGGCCAGGGCCCCGATCGCGGTCACGATCGTGGTGCTGACCACGAGCGTCGCCATCACCTGCCGGGGGGTGAGGCCCATCGCCTTGAGGATGCCCGCCTCGTGGACGTGGTCGCGCAGGCCGAGGTCGGTCGCGGTGAGCAGGTTCGCCATGGCGATCAGCGTGAGGACGGCGACCGCGACGACGATCACCGCGCGCACGACCCCGAGGCTGGCGGCCGGGTTGGCGACCACCTGGACGTCGAGCCGGTCACCCGAAGCGCGCAGCAGGTTCGCCCGGGCCGCGGCCGCGGACACGCCAGGGCGCAGCACCAGGCTGTAGAACACCGGCGCCGGCGCGCGCGCCGCCGGCAGCGCGTCCAGCCCGAAATCGAGCACGTCGCCGCCGTTGCCGGGCTCTATGGTCCGCCCGACGATGTGCAAGATGACCGGCACGCCGTCAATGGTCGGGTCGATCCACGAGCCGACCCTGACATGCATCAGGTCCAGGAACCCCTGGCCCGCGACCGCCTCGTCCTGCGCGCTGAACATTCGTCCCTGCACTGCCTGGAACGGGTACGGCGCCCGCGAGGTGCCCATCGCCCGGGCCACGAACGTCCCGTTGTCGCCGGGCAGCAGGGTGTCGAACTGGGCGCCGGGGTAATAGCGGCTGACCTGGCTGTCGCGCGCGATCAGGCCGGTCGCCTGCGTGGTGCTCAGCCCGCCGCGGTAGACGGTCAGCGCGCCGGCCAGCCCGATCCGGCCCGGGTCGGAGGCGAAGGAGCCGATCGTGGACCAGCAGGCGAGGGCGATCGTGATCATCGCCATCGGGATGGCCACGCCTGCCGCGGTGAGCACCGCGGGCAGCCGCCTGGTGAGCGCGTCGCGCATGCCGAGGACGAGGGCGGCAGGCAGCCGCACGAGCAGGGACAGTCGGGCGACCCGCGAGAGATGGCCGCCCGGCGGGCTGGGCTGGACGGCGGCGACCGGTGACACCCGGCCCGCCCGCCATGCCGGGATGGCCGTGGCGATCACCACGGTGAGGATGGTCCCCGCGGCGATCCGCACCATCCAGGAGCCGGGCAGCGGCGCCAGCGCGACCGGGATTCCGGCCGCCGGGCGGACGAACTCAGGCGACGTGGCGATCCGGGCGCTAGCCAGCCCGAGGCCGGTCCCGGCCACGCCGAGCGCAGCCTGCTCGGCGATCAGCATCCACACCACCTGGCGCGGCGTGAAGCCGAGCGCCTTGAGCATCGCGAGGTCGCGGCGCTGTATCAGCACGCGTCCGGACGTGACGTTGGCGATCGCGCACGGCGCGGCCACGAGCGCGATGACGCCGAACAGCGCCAGCAGCAGCCCGAGTAGCCTGTCGTCGCTCGCCATGGAGTCCCTGACCTGCTGCCTGGTGGTGATCCGCTGCACCGGCGAACTCTCGCTCGCGCCGTTGTAGGAGTCGAAAACCTCCTGGGTGACCTGGCCGATGCCCGCCGCCGAAGGATCGGCCAGGCGCAGGCCGACGACCTCCGTGGTCTCGCTCGGGACGGGCTCGACCCGGGACAGCAGGCTGCGGTCCGCCCAGATCAGGCCCGGCGTCCACTGCGGGTAGAACCCCTGGTCGGCGGTGTCGGCGATGCCGGTCACCCGCATCGCGACCGTCGTGCCGTCGACGCCGTCCAGGACGATCCGGTCTCCCACCCCCACCCGGGTGGCGGCGGCGAACGACGCCTCGACGACCACGCCGTCCGGGCTGCCGGCCCGCAGCCAGCTCCCCGCCACGACGAACGGGGCGGACATCGCGGCCCGCGCGGGCCCGACGCCGCACAGTTCGACCCGTGACTTCTGCGCGCCCTGCGCCAGCGTCGCCGGCGCGGCATCGTAGGGGGCGGCCACCGCCTGCACGCCGGGCAGGCCGCGCAACTGCCTGACCGGGGTTCCGTCGGCGAGGTAGACGAGCACGTCCGCGCCCCTGGTCCGGGCGAACAGCTCCTGCCACGGGTTGAGGGCGCCCTCGAGCAGCATGGTGGCGAGCACGAGCGCGGCGACCACGCCCGCCACGACGGCCACCATGAGGACGGACTGGCCGCGGTGGGCACGCAGGTCGGCGCGTGCCCACCGCAGCGTGCCCCGCATCGCCGGTCAGCCCCTCAGTTCAAGGACATCCTGGACGGGCGTCACCTTCCGTGGCGCCGACACCACCTTGGCGTTGTCGGCGATCATCCCGTCGTACAGGCTGACCACCCGGTCCGCCAGGCCCGCGACCCTGGCGTCGTGGGTCACCATGAGGATGGCCTGGCCGGAGGCGTGCGCGCGGTGCAGCAGCCGGAGCACGTCGCGGGCGTTGGCGCTGTCCAGGCTGCCGGTCGGCTCGTCGGCGAGCAGCAGGCTCGGCTCGTTCGCCAGGGCGCGCGCCAGCGCGACACGCTGCTGCTCGCCGCCGGACAGGCGTGACGGCGCCGCGCCGGCCTTGGCCGCGATGCCGAGCTCGGCGAGGAGTTCCTCGCGGCGCCTGCGCGCCTGCCGGGGGGTCGCGCCGGCCAGCAGGGCGGGCAACTCGACGTTGTCGGCGACGGTCATGGTGGACAGCAGGTTGAAGAACTGGAACACGAAGCCCACGTGCTTGCGGCGCAGGACCGCCCACGCGGAGGCGGACAGCCCGTCGACACGCTGGCCCCGGAGCCAGATCTCCCCGGTCGTGGCCCGCTCGAGGCCGCCGAGAACGTGCAGCAGCGTGGACTTCCCCGAGCCGGACGGTCCCATGATGGCCACGAACTCCCCGGCGTCCACGTCGATGTCGACCCCCCGGACCGCCTCGACGGGCACGCCGCCGGACCGGTACACCTTGACCAGCCTCCGGGTCCGCAGGAGCGGGCTCACACGAACTCCTCCTGGCAGCGTTCCAGCCAGTCCAGGTCCGCCTGCAGGTGCAAGATGGCGCCCTCGACAAGGAGCCGGGCCGCGGGGGTCGCGTTGTCCATGCCCCCTTGCATTTCCATCAAGTTTCGCATTATGCCGAAATAATGCCGGCGTTGAGAGTTGATGAGCTCCATCCGGTCCGCCAGGCCGGCCATGGGCGCCAGGACGAGCTTCATGAAGAACTCGTCACGCACCCGCGGGCCCTCGGTCGGCTCCCCTACCCACGCGGCGAGCTCCTCGCGCCCGGCGGGGGTCAGCTCGTACACGCGCTTTTTAGGGCGGCTGTCCTGCTCGACGTCCTGGCTGCGCACGAGCCCGTCTTGCCCGAGCCGCTTGAGCGTGACGTATATCTGGCCGATGTTGGGGGACGAGTACGCCTGCCCGAAGGTCTGCGCAAGGGCGAGCTTCAGCTCGTAACCATGCGCCGGTTCCTTCGCGAGCAGCGCCAGCAGGGGCAGCCGCACCTTCGCCTCCTCCTGTGGAGCCGCTTTGCACAGATTATCGCCGCGTTCCGGCTTCGATAAGCCCGTTGACATATACATAACACATGTGCATAACATGAATCTATCCCAATGGAGGGCTGGAGGTCAGCATGGGGCGCGCGATCGCGAGAGCACGCGCCGCCGGGGCCGTGGTGACGGTCATGGCGGGCCTCTTGCTCGCGGCAGGATGCGGTCCGGGCGGCCCTCCATCGGGTGGCCAGGCTCCCTCTGTCGACGGGATCGGCCCCATCACGTTCGCCACGGGCAAGGACGACGCCGGGTTCTTTTCCGCGCTGATCGGGCCGTGGAACAAGCGGCACCCGGGGCAGCGGGTCACGCTTGTGCTGCTTCCCGAGACGGCCAACGGCCAGCTCGCCCAGCTCACCGCCAACCTGCAGGCCGGCAGCCCGGTGTACGACGTGATCGACATGGACGTGGTGTGGACCGCGGAATTCGCCTCGGCCGGGTGGATCATCCCGCTGGAGGCGGGCATGTTCCCGCTTGGCGACTTCCTGCGGCCCGCGGTCGACACCGCCATGTACGACGGCCACCTGTGGGCCGTGCCCTATTACAGCAACGCGGACCTGCTCTACTACCGCAAGGACATCCTGGCCAGGGCACGCAAGCAGCCGCCGAGGACGTGGGCGCAGCTGGAGTACCTGGCGAAGACCGTCGCGCCGCGGTACGGGCTGCAGGGCTACGCCGGCCAGTTCGCCCCGTACGAGGGGCTCACCGTCAACTTCGCCGAGGCGGTGCAGTCGGCCGGCGGCTCGATCCTCTCCCCCGGCGGCACCGCGGTCACCGTGGACTCGCCGCAGGCCCAGGCTGGCCTGAACTTCCTGGTCGGCGGCCTGCGCGAGGGCTGGATCCCGAAGTCTTCGCTCAGCTACGAGGAGGAGTCGTCCTGGGCCGACTTCGAGTCAGGCAAGCTGCTGTTCCTCAACAACTGGCCGTTCGTCTACAGCCAGGCGAGCCAGCCCGGGCCGGCCAACAAGGTCTACGGCAAGGTCGGCGTCGCCCCGCTGCCGGGCCTGGACGGCCCCGGGTCGAGCTCGCTTGGCGGCGCGAACCTGGCGGTCAGCGCCTACTCCCGGCATCAGCGCACGGCCCTGGCGTTCATCAGGTACCTGACCAGCCTGCCCGAAGAGAGGCAGCTTCTCATCGACAGCGGTTTCCCGCCTGTCTGGGCCGGCCTCTACTCCGATCCCGCCATGGTCAGGCGGTTCCCGTATCTGCCCGTGCTCAAGAAGGCCATCCTCTCGGCCCGGCCGCGGCCGTCGATCACCGATTACGACCAGGCCAGCCTGGCCATCTCCAGCGCCGTGTACCAGGCGCTCACCTTCCGGAAGACGCCGCACCAGGCCCTCGCCGAGATGGCCGCGGAGCTGACGCAGATCATCCGGGACGGGTAAGGCGGACCGGGGACAGCCGGCCCGGTCCGTTCCGGAAAATTCAATTACTCACCGTAACGAGGTGGTTTCGCATGGACACGAAGAGATCATCGCGCTGGCGTGCGGGAGCGATAGCCGTCGCCGCCGCCGCGCTCGCCACGGGTGCCGCTGCGTGCGGCTCGAGCCCGTCCAGTTCCCCTGTTCCGGCCAGTGCCACCCAGACCATCGTGTTCGCCGAGTCCGGGCTCGGCACCGAGGGCCAGCAGACGCAGGCCGCGATCAACGGTTTCGAGAAGGCCAACCCGAACATCAAGGTCTCCATCCAGGTCCTGTCGCCCGACTCGACGACGTACCTGTCGCAACTCGAGCACGACTTCATCGCGGGCTCGTCCACGCCGGACGTGTTCGAGTCCGACGTGACGTACCCGGCGAAGTTCGCCCAGGCCGGCTGGGTGCTGCCGTTGACCCAGTTCCACCCGGACATGAGCCAGTTCTTCTCGCACGAGGTCGCCGCGGGCACCTACAAGGGCACGTACTACGCGGTCCCGTGGTTCGACAACCCTGAGGGCCTGTTCTACCGGACCGACCTGGTCAAGACCCCGCCGGCGAGCCCGGCGCAGGTGGTCAGCGACGCCGAGGCCGCCATGCAGGCGGACAAGTCGCTGAAGGAGGGCCTCGCCTTCGAGGCCGACAAGTACGAGGGCGCGATCACCGCGTTCCTCACCGTGGACTCGGCGTTCGGCGGGACGCTGGACCCGGGCAACGTGAACACCCCGGGCAACGTGGCCGCGCTGAACTGGCTGCACGCCGCCATCTACACCAGCCACATCGCCCCCCAGGCGGTGACCGGCTGGCAGGAGGGCCAGGTCGAGCAGCAGTTCGCGTCCGGATACACGGCGTTCGCGATCGACTACCCGTTCGTGGAGGCCCAGCCGATGGCCGCCGCGGTCAAGGGGCACGTCGGGTACATCCCGTTCCCGGCCGGCCCCGGCGGCACGCCGGGCTCGGCGCTCGGCGGCGAGATGCTGGCGATCAACGCCAGGACCGCGCACACGGCGGCGGCGTGGAAGCTCATCCAGTACCTGACCAGCCCGTCGGTGGAGACCGCGCGGGCGATCGCGGTCGGCGACCCGCCCTCCCTGCCGAGCGCGTACACGCCGGCGCTCTACGCCAAGGCGCCCTACTTCAGGAACGTGTACACGCTGAACACCTACTCCGCGCCCCGTCCGGTGAACCCGAACTACCTGACGGTCTCCGCCGACCTGCAGACGCTGTTCTCGGCGGTGTACGCGAACTCGAGCCCGTCCGCGGCGGCCGCCGCGCTCGCGGCGGGCGCGCAGGCGATCAAGTCCGCCGCGGCAGCCACACCGGGCAGCTAGCCCCGATGGCGGCCAAAGTCGGCGCCGGAGCGGGGCGGCACGCGCGCGCGGGCCGCCCCGCCCCGGTGGGGCACGCGCGGGAGCGGGGCGACCGGCGGCTGGGGTACCTGCTGGTGGCACCGGTGATGGTGCTCCTGCTCGCGATCACCGCGTACCCGCTGGCCTACAACATCTGGAACTCGTTCCGCTTCGACAACCTGTCTTACGGGAACCTGCCGCACAACTTCGTCGGCCTGGCGAACTTCACCCGGATGTTCAAGTCGCCGGAGTGGATGGCGGCGCTGGAGCGCACGCTGGTCTTCACCGCGGTGACGGTCGCGTTCGACATCGTGGTGGGGCTCGCCCTGGCGCTGATGATGCACCGCCAGTTCCGCGGCCGGGCCTTCCTGCGCGCCGCGATACTGGTGCCGTGGGCGATGCCCACGGTGGTCTCGGCGATGCTGTGGAAGACGATGTTCGACCCCAGCGCGGGCTTCGTGGACTACATCCTGGCGGCGTTCCACCCGGCCTGGTCAGGCGTCGCCTGGCTGGGCGCCAGCGTCTGGCGGTCGTGGGTGGCGATCTTCATCGCCGACTCGTGGAAGAACATCCCGTTCGTCGCCATCATCTTGCTGGCCGGCCTGCAGGTCATCCCGGGCGACGTCTACGAGGCGGCGAAGATAGACGGGGCGAGCTGGTGGCAGTCGTTCCGGTCGGTGACGCTGCCGATGCTGAAGCCCGCGCTGTCGGTGGCGCTCATCTTCCGCACGCTGCAGGCGCTGCTCGTGTTCGACGTCATCTACATCATGACCGGCGGGGGCCCGGGCAACTCCACGGAGACCCTGTCGTTCCTGACCTACCAGACGTTCATCATCAACACCGACTTCGGCGAGGGCGGGGCGATGTCCCTCCTGCTTGTCGTCCTCGCGCTGGCGGTGTCTTTCGGCTACGTCAGGGCATTGCGCCCGCAGAACTCCTGAGGAGGCCGAGCGCATGACAAGCGCAGTCGCGGACGGCGTTCCGGCCGCCGCCGCGCCCGCCGCCGGCCGTCGGCCGCACCGGGCATCCGGCAGGAAGGCGCTGCGGGAGACCCTGTTCTACCTCGCGGTCGCCGTCGTGGCGCTGATCGCCTTGTTCCCGTTCTTCTGGATCCTGCGCACCTCGCTGCTGTCCGACAGCCAGGTCGCGGCCGGGGTGGGCGGCGCGAACGGCATCATCCCCTCGCACCTGTCCGCCGTGGCCTACAAGAACGTCTTCACCCAGGCTTCGTTCCTCACCCCGCTGCTGAACAGCATCATCGTCGCGCTGGCCACCACCGTCGTGACGATCGTCGTCGCGTCCGTGGCCGGGTACGCGCTGGCGCGGCTGCGCATCAGGGGCGCCGGGCCGATCCTGGCGTTCGTCCTGCTCGCAGGCTTCTTCCCGGTGCTCGCCATGATCGGGCCGCTGTTCCTCGTGCTGCGCTACCTGAACCTGCTCGACAACATCTACCCGCTGATCGTCGTCTACCTCGTCTACACGCTGCCGATCGCCACCTGGCTGCTGAAGAACTTCTTCCAGCAGATCCCCTCCGAGCTTGAGGACGCCGCGCTCGTCGACGGGGCGACCCGGCTGCAGACGCTGCGGCGCGTGGTCGTCCCCGTCGCCATCCCCGGCGTGTTCACCGCCGCGATCTTGTCGTTCATCCTGGCGTGGAACGACTTCGCGTTCGCGGTGTCGTTCCTGACGTCGGCGAATCACTTCACCGCGCCGCTGGCCATCACGACGTTCGGCCAGAGCCAGTACCAGACCTTCTACAACCTGATCGACGCCGCGGTGGTCATCATCTCGATCCCCATCGCGCTGCTCGTGCTGTTCGCCCAGCGGCGGATCGTGGCCGGGCTGACCGCGGGCTCGTTCCGCTGACAGGCCAGGCTGGCCGGGACAGGTCCTGGACCTGCCGCCGCTCATCACGCACCGCTTCCCGCTCGAGCGCTGGCGCGAGGCGATGCTGGCGGTGCAGGACCCGCGGCGCACCGGCGCAGTCAAGGTGCGGCGCGCTCCATCTGCTTCCAGCAGTCAGGTTCCAGCGCTAGCGGGTCTTATGCCCGCTGAACTGGGCATATTGTCCGACTCTCCGCGCATCTGGCCTCATACGCCGACGGCGCCGGCGGCGGTGGCGGCGGGGGTGGCGGTGGGGGTGGGGTGGGGTGGGGGTCACAGCTCGAACCAGACGACCTTGCCCGTGGGGATCCTGCTCACTCCCCAGCGGCGGGCGAGCCTGGAGACAAGCAGGATGCCGCGCCCGCCCTCGTCCGTGGGGCAGGGGCTGCCGAGAACCGGCAGGTGATGGTCGTCATCGTGCACTTCGCACAGCAGTGAATCGGTGAGCATGAGCCGGACGCTGATCGGCCGGCTGGCGTACCGGGCGGCGTTGGTCACCAGTTCGCTGGCGAGCAGCGTGGCGGTATCCACGCACTCGGCGAGCCCCCACTTGTCCAGCAGGCCGCGGACCAGGCTGCGCACTATCCGCGCGCTCCGTGCCGACGGGCTCATGATCCAGTTCGCGACGCGGTCGGCCGGGATGCCCGACAGCCTGGCCGCGAGCAGCGCCACGTCGTCCATGCGGTTGCTCGCGCCGAGGGCATCGAGCAGCCCGTCGCATCGCTGCTCCAGATGCTGGCCGGCGGGCTGCTCGCCGATCGCCTGGCACAGTTCGGCCAGGCCCTGCCCCAGGTCGCGGTCGCGGCTTTCCACGAGCCCGTCCGTGCACAGCACGATCAGCGACCCGTCGGGAGTGGTCACGTCCATCGTCTGGAAGTCGACGCCGCCGACGCCTATGGGGGCGCCCGCCGGGATCTCCAGCAGTTCCGGCGGCTTGCCTGGAGCGTGCAGCACCGGCGGGAGGTGGCCGGCGTTGGCGATGGAGCACTGCCTGGCCACCGGGTCGTACAGGCAGTACAGGCAGGTGGCGATGGTGCCCTCCTCGCTGAGGGCGATGGCGTCGAGGTTGTGCAGCACCTCGGCGGGCGGAAGATCAAGGGCGACGAGCGTGCGCATGGCGGTCCGCAGCCGCCCCATCGCCGCGGCCGAGCGGATGCCATGCCCCGTGACGTCGCCGACGATCAGGGCGACCCGGCCGCCGCGCAGCCTGATCGTGTCGAACCAGTCACCGCCCACCCGGGCCGCCGGGCTGCCGGGCAGGTAGCGGTGCGCGATCTCGATGCCGGGCAGGTCGGGCGGCTCGACCGCGAGCATGTCGCGCTGCAGCAGGTCGACGGTGGCTGCCTCGCGCCGGAACAGGTAGGCGCCGTGCATGGTCAGCGCCGCCTGCGCCGCAAGCTGGCCCCCGACGAGGAGCTCGGTCTCCCGGAAGCTCCCGGCCAGCCGGGTCCACACCGTGAAGCCGAGGATCATGCCGCGGACCCGCAGCGGGAACAGCACGCCCGCCCCGGAATCCGTCTGGCCGAGGACGACCGGCCCGGCGCCGTCCTGCGCCGCCAGCGCGAGCCAGGCGGTCGGCGGGAGGGTCACGGCAGCGCACCCTGCCGTGGCGGCCACCCGCACGTCTCCGGTGAGGCGGCCTCTTTCAGGCAGGAGGTCGGTTTCCCGCAGCAGGCAGTCGCTGAGGTAGACGGCGGCATGGTCAGCCAGGTCGGGCACGACGGCCGCGGTCAAGCCGACCGCGACCTGCTCGAGGTCGAGGCTGCTCCCTATCGCCTCGGTGGCGCCGGCGAGGTAGGCGAGCCATTCCCTGGTCGACCGCGCGTCCGCAGGCGCTCCGGTCACGGGCCGGCGGCCCGGCGGCAGTACAGGAACAGCTGCACCTCGGGCGGCACCTGGGTGGTGACCGGCGCGTAGGACAGGTCCCTCGCCTGGAGCACCTCAAAGCCGGCGGACTCCACCACCCGCGCGAGCTCGTCGCGCGGGTACCCGGTGACGCGCACTGGCTTGCCAAGGAAGTCGATGGGGACGTCGTCGAGGTCGGCTTCGACCATGCCGACCGCCAGCAGCCCGCCGGGCACGAGAACGTCACGCAGCCGGGCAAGGGCGCCGGGGATATCCGCGCGGGGCAGCATGAGCAGCGAGAAGAAGGCCACCGCCGCGTCGAACCGGCCAAGTTCCCGGCCGATCCCGGTCAGGTCGAGCAGCCGCAGGTCGGCGTCGGGCACGTTCTGGCGGGCCAGCGTGAGCATGACCTCCGAGATGTCAATGCCGGTCACGCTGAGCCCGGCTTCCTTGAGCTGGCGCGCGGTGGGCACTCCGGTCCCGCACCCGGCATCCAGTACCCGGGCACCCCTGGCGAGCTGCCCGATCAGCCATTCGCCCGCGGCGACCTGGCCTTCCTTATGCGGAAACGCCTGGTCATATCGTTCACCGATGTTATCGAACGCCGCCGCCTGAGCGCGCCGGTGCCCGGAAGAGATTCCCGGCTGCAATCCCATGTCCTCCCATGATCTCGAAAGAGGCATAGAACTATCTCATCATGGTTAACTCGCACTTTCGCCGCGTTCCCTGCAATGAGGCAGACAACGTGCGGGTCTGACCAATGACGCTTAAGCGGGTCCGGGCTTGAAGATTCCCTGCCCGGGCGTGAGGATCCCGCCCGGGTCGTAGCGGCGCCGGGCGGCGGCCAGGAACGGCCATTGCGGGCCGAAATGCTCTCGCCAGTCGCCCGTGGTCATCGGGATCGAGCCGATCGGGTATTCATAGCCGCCCAGAGCGCGCCCCTGCTCGAACAGGGCACGGTTGGCGGCGAGCATCGCGCCGGCGCCGAGCGCGCCGCCCGAGTCAGGCGCCGCGGTCCGCAGCACAGAGAACAAGAAGACGACCGGCTCGCCGGGCACCCGCAGCAGCGGCGCTCGCAGGGCGTCGCTGCGCAGCGGGTACAGCAGGATCACCCCGCTCGCCCCGATGTCCGCCTCGGTGAGGCCGGCCATCACGCCGGACACGAACGCGTCCGTGGCGCTGTCCGGCAGGAACATGTTCCACCACGGGTGCGGGTCGTACCACTCGCCGGTCGACTCCAGGAAGGTCACCGCGGGGGCCAGCCGGTCGAGGAAGTCGTAGTAGCCCAGATCGCTGATCTGCTGGGTGCCGGGCTCGAAGTGCAGGTCGCCGATCAGCGCCTCGTCATCCGGCGGCGTCGAGTCGTAGTAAGCGGCTGCCTCCATGTAGTACAGCCAGCCCGGCCCGTTCGGATTGAGCTCCGCCTCGCCCTCGGCGAACGAGAAACGGCCATCGGCCTGCACCAGCCGCTGGTCGGCCGTGAGGGCGTCGGCCGTCGGGTAGTACAGGATGTAATGCCGCACGTTGACCGGCGCAGGCACCAGGCGCAGCCTGGCCCGGACCAGTATCGCGCACTGGCCGAGGCCCGCCAGGACGGCGTAGAACAGATCGGGCGCCAGCGTCGGCGAGCACACCACGCGCTGGCCGGCGCCGGTGACGACCTCGAGTTCGAGCACGTTGTCGACCTGGGCGCCGTAGTGCGGCGACGCGCCGCCGACGCCGCCGACCGACAGCGTGCCGCCGACCGACAGTTCGATGTAGTCGGTCAGCACCGGTGGCGTCAGGCCCTGCGGCAACGTCGCGCCGAGCACCGAACTCCACCGTGCTCCCGCTTCCGCCTCGACCCAGTCCGCGCAGACCGTGACCGTGTCCAGCGTGGCCATCTCGATGACGAGGCCGCCGCTGACCTGAGCCTGCCCGTACGTCCCGTGACCCTGCCCGCGCGGCGCCGCCAGGATCCGGTGCTCATTGCAGAAGCGCAGCATCACCACGATGTCGTTGACGTCGCCAGGCTGCAGCACCGCCCACGGACGGTTGTGGACGATGTGGCCGAAATCGTCGGCGGCAGCTGACAGGGCCGCGTCCGTGAAGAGCAGCCGTCCCTTGAGCGGCGGCACGGCGGCGACCTTGGCGCGTACCTGCGAACCGGTGATCCAGCGGCGGCCGACCGGGTCGAACCCCGTGATCAGCGCTCCGGCGCTCAGGCCGCACAAGAGGTCACGCCGCTTCGGCCCGGACGGTATGCTTCCTCGGGCCTTCGGTGTTTTTGGCACGAAACGGTACTCTAACCGAAATCACGCCAGATAAACCCATATCAGTGAGCACAGTTATGCTAGTGGTAAATTAGCAGAACTGCGCCTTTCGCGATGCGCGCGAAGATACGAGCGCGCTGACCGATTCGCGAGGATTGTCCGGGTAACTGGACCTGGCCGGGATCCTGCAGGCCCAGCGAGAAGCGGGCGTTGCCCTCGCTGTCGGCCTGCAGCGTCGATGACCTTGTCCTGGGCGGTGCCGGGCGCCCGGGAGAATTGATGCGCTCCCGGCGTGAATGATCTCGCCGATTCCTGGGAAACTGAGGCTGACATGCCGACAGGACCGGGGGCTGCCCAGATGGAATCCACCTCGGCGACCACCTCGCCGGTCTCCAAGCTCGAGCGCGAGTCGGTGGAATCGCGCAAGCGCCGCCTGGCCGCCGCGCGGCGGCGGGCCACCGCCTTCCTCGCGGGGGCCACGGTCCTGTTCCTGGCCGTGACCGCGGCGGGCGTTCACGGGACCTTTCCCGGTTACGTGCAGGCCGGCGCCGAGGCCGCCATGGTCGGCGGCGTCGCCGACTGGTTCGCGGTGACGGCGCTGTTCCGGCGCCCGCTTGGCCTGCCGATACCGCACACCGCGCTGCTCGTCGAGCGCAAGGACCAGTTCGCCGCCACTCTCGGCCAGTTCGTCCAGGAGAACTTCCTCAACGCTGATGTGCTCGCCGAACGGATCCGGGCCACCCGGCTCGTACCCCGCCTTGTCGCCTGGCTCACCGACCAGGCCAACGCCGTCCGGTTCGCGGGCCACGCCGCGGACCTGGTGGTCATGGTGGCCGACGCGCTGCACGACGACGACGTGCAGCGCGTGTTCAGCGCCGGGCTGACCCGGGCGGCCGGCGACGTCGACCTGGCGCCGATGGCCGGGCGGGCGCTGCGGGTCATCGTCGCGAAAGGGCACCACGCCGATCTGTTCAACACGATCGTGTCCGCCGCCGACCGGTATCTGGCCGATCATTACGACGAGCTTCGCGACCGGTTCGAGACCGAGGCGCCGCGCTGGGTCCCTGACGCGGTTTACCGGCGGGTCTACGACCGCCTGTACACCCGGCTGCGCCACCGGCTGGCCACGATGGCGGCCGATCCCGAGGACGAGACCAGGCGTCAGTTCGAAGAATGGATCGCCGGGCTTCCCGACCGTCTCGCGACATCCCCCGAGCTGCGCGAGCGCGGGGACCGCATCAAGCGCGACGTGCTTGCCAGCACCGCGTTGCGCGACTGGTCCGCGTCGCTGTGGAAGAACGCCAGGCAGACGCTGCGGACCCAGGCGGCTGACCCGGACTCTGAGCTGCGCCACCGGCTCGCCGACCTGCTGGAGGCGGCCGGGAAGCGCCTGGAATCAGACCCCCGGCTCCAGGAGGGCATCGAGCGCGCGGTCGAGTCCGGGGCCAGGGCGCTCGCCGACCAGTTCCACGACGAGCTGGCCGGCCTTGTCACCGGGACCATCCAGCGGTGGGACGCCGCGGAGACGTCGAGCCAGCTCGAGCTGCTGCTCGGGCGCGACCTGCAGTTCATCCGCATCAACGGCACCGTGGTGGGCGCTGGCGTGGGCCTGGCCATCCACGCCATCGCCCTGGCCCTGGCCTAGCTTTCCCCGGGTGAGAAGCCACTCCTGGTTCGGGCGAGAAAGATCTCATATCCCGAACGGACGGTGGTCTGTGTCCCGTGGCGAAGCCCAGCTCGCGAGGTAGGTTCGACGTATGCGCCATGAAACAGCCGAGAACGATCCGCTCGACGAGGTGGTCACCTGGCGGGACGGGCACGTCGTCGCGCTCGACCAGACAGTGCTGCCGCACGAGATCCGCGTGCTGCACATCACCAGCGTGGACGACCTGGTGGACGCGATCACCCGGCTGGCCATCCGCGGCGCCCCGGCCCTCGGTGTCGCGGGCGCCCTCGGCGTCGCGCTCGCGGTCCGCCAGGCGCAGCGCCAGGGGTGGGACGAGTCCCGTCTGGCGGCCGAGGTCGAGCGCGTCGCCGATGCCAGGCCGACCGCCGTCAACCTGCGCAGGGAAGTCCGGGCGGCGGCTGCCGTCATCCGCCGCGGCCCGGCGGCCGGCGAGGCCGCGGCCGTCGCCGTCCGGGACGCCACGATCGGCGTGAGCAGGCGCATCAGCGACCGGGGCGCCCGCTACCTGTCCGAGGCCGCAGGAACCGGCCCGCTGACCATTCACACGCACTGCAACACGGGAACCCTCGCCTGCCTGGGCTGGGGATCGGCGCTCGGCGTCATCAGGGCGCTGCACGAGCAGGGGGATCTTCGCCAGGTCATCGTGGACGAAACCCGTCCGCTGCTGCAGGGCGCGCGCCTTACCTGCTGGGAGCTCGGCCAGCTCGGCATCGAGCACTTCCTGATCTGCGACGGGGCGGGGCCGTTCCTCATCAGCCAGGGGCTGGCCGACGCCGTCGTGGTCGGCGCCGACCGGATAGCGGCCAACGGGGACGTGGCCAACAAGATCGGGACGTACGCGCTGGCGCTGGCGGCGCGCCAGGCCGGCATCCCGTTCGTGGTCGCGGCCCCCGAGTCGACCATCGACGACGCGACGGCGAGCGGGAAGCAGATCCCGATCGAGCGCCGTCCGGACGACGAGGTCACCCGGGTCCTCGGCGTCGCGGCGGCGCCCGAGGGCACCCGCGCCCTCAACTACGCCTTCGACGTCACCCCGGCGGAGCTCGTCACCGCCATCGTCACCGAGGACAGGCTGATCCACCCGGGCCGCGAGCCGGACACAACAGCCCTCGTCAGCTAGGCAGACAGACCCGCCGCAGGCGCCGCAGGCGTATTGGGCCAGATGCGCAGATGCCCCAATCTTATTGGGCCAGGTGCGCAGATGCCCCGGTTACCAGTAGGACAGGGGAAAGGAAGGCGGAATGACCAGACAGCCTGATGAGCCAGCCTTGCCGCCGCCGGAGCAAAGCCGACGCGAAGCCGCCCGCCACGCCGGCCTGGCTCTGCAGGCCTTCGGCCATCCGAACTCGGTGGCCAGGCAGTTCGATTTCTGGGATGACAGCTATGAAGCGCGGCGGCTGTTCTCTGAGCTGCTCGGGACCTTCTTCCTGGTCCTGGTGGCCGTCGGCGGCGGAATGGTCAACGCTCGCTTCGGCGGCCACGCGGTTCCCTTCGTCGCCCAGGTAGTGGCGCCAGGGCTGATGGTGGCCGCGATCATCCTGTTCATGGGGACGGTGTCCGGCGCGCACCTGAACCCCGCGGTGAGCGTGGCGTTCGCCGCGCGGGGCGACTTCCCCTGGAAGCGCGTCCCGGCGTATATCGCCGCCCAGTTCGTCGGCGCGGTCCTGGCCACGTTGCTGCTGTGGGCGCTGATCGGCAGGCAGGGCAGCGCGGGGCTGACGCTGCCCGGCCACGGCATCTCGGCGGGCGTCGCCCTGGTGTGGGAACTGGTCCTGACCGCCGGGCTTGTGAGCGTGATCCTCGGCACCGCGTCGGGCGCTCAGCAGATCGGGCCGCTGGCCGCCATCGGCGTGGGCAGCTACATCGCGCTGGCCGGGCTGTGGGGCGCACCGGTCAGCGGCGCGTCGATGAACCCGGCCAGGTCGCTCGGCCCGGCCCTGGTGCTTGACGACTGGACCGCCTGGTGGGCGTACCTGGCCGGCCCGGCGGCCGGCGGCCTCGTCGCGGTCGCCTTCGCCTACGTGCTGCGCGGCCGCGGCGGCGGCCGCAGCGGGATGGCCGCGGCCCAGGGCACGATCGGGGTGGAATGGCGGCCCGGCCCCCACCCGCGGGACTGACAGGCAGAACGCGTCCGCCCCCGTGCACGCCAGGTGCCGGGGGCGGACCACACGCGAAGTCAGGCCTGCGCCGAGCGCCAGCCTTCCGCGTAGTGCTCGCGGACTTCCTTGGTGTAAGGCGCGGGAGCCACCGTGGCGCGGATCTCGATCTGGCGGTGCGGCCGCTCGACAGACGCCTTGGCGGAGCCGCCGTCGGGCTCGCCCCAGAGCACGGTTACCTCCGTGCCGATCGGCAGGTCGTGGTCGACCGTGCACAGCGAAAGCACCGAACGCTCGTTGTGGCTGTAGCCGGTGAACATGGACAGGCCCACTACCTTGCCGCCGGAGAGAATGGCGTCGTAGTTCGAGGCGGCGTAGTTCGACACGGGCAGCTCGAGGAGCTTGTAAGGCACCTCGTCGGAGAACAGCGAGGCGAAGAGCTTGGCCACGTCCTCGCCGTTCCAGGCCAGCGTCACCTTGCGGCGCTGGTTGGCCTTGTCCATCGCCTCCAGGGCCTCGCGGCCGATGAAGTCGTGGTCGAACTTCACCATGTGCCCGTACCCGAGCTGGTACGGCGTCACGTAGTAGTCCTCGATGTTGCTGGAGACGAAGCTGCCGCCGATGGATCCGGCGAAGCCCTCGTAGCCCTGCGCCGGGAGCCACTCCCGGTACGGCTTCATCTGGTCGCCGGTGTAGATGGCGGGAAGCGGCGAGGGGATCCAGCCGGACTCGAGGGCGTTCGTCGCGTAGGCGCGGGCGCCGACCGGCTCGATGCCGAACTCCTTGCCCGCTTCCAGGATCGCCTCGCGGATCTCCAGGTACTCCTCGTAGGGCCCCCAGACCTCGAGCCCCGGCTGGCCGGCCATGCCGTGGCGCAGCGCGTGCACCCGGCGCCCGCCGATGTTGATGTAGTCCGTGTGGAAGAACTTAATGTCGGCGAACGGCCCGCCGTTCAGTTTCCTGATGACGTCCTCGGCCTTCGGCCCCTGGATCTGGAACCGGTACTGGGTGCGGGTTACCGCCTGGCCCATCGGACGGGACGGCGACCGGTCGTCCCTTACCAGCTCGACGTCCCAACCACCGGTCTCGGCGTGGAACTGGATCCAGTTCACGGTCGGCGTGCGCCCGACCCACTCGTACTCGTTCTCCCCGAGGTGGAACAGAATCCCGTCGCCGATCACGTAACCGTCGTAGCTGACCGGAACGAACTGCTTGGCCCTGCTCAGCGGGAAGTTCTTAAAGGTGTTGATGCCCAGGTAGGAGATCAGCCTGAGCGCGTCCGGCCCCTTGATGTACAGGTTCGCCATGTGGTGGGTCTGGTCGTAGAGCACGCAGGTCTGAGTCCAGGCGCGCTGCTCAGTCCGCCAGTTGGTGAACTCGGTGGGGACGACCGGGTAGACGTAGGCTCCCTCCTGGGAGCTGCGCAGCAGCTCGACCGGGTTGGCTGTCTGCAGCAGATCCTCAAGGCTTCGCTGCGTCATCAGTAGTTTCCTGCCTTCCTTGTTACTCCGCGTTACTCCGCGTTACTCCGGCCAGCCAGGCAGTGCCTCCTAGCCGGTGGTCCACGACCATAATGGCCCTCGGCTGTGACGATGTCGCTGTTGAATGCACCGGAATTTCGGCGACGGTGTCGTTACTGGCCCCAGCGGTCAGACGGCAGAGGTGGCGCAGGTCACACGGTGTTGAGGCCCGCCGCGGCCCGGCGGGGAGCCAGGTATCCGTTACCGGGCCACAAAACCCCGCAGGTCACCTCCGGGGGCGTCCCACCGTTGCGTCACCCGCGTCACGCGGCCCGGGCCGGCACCGCTTGCGAGGACGTCGAGCAGCCGCTGGCATGCGCCTTCGCTACCCTCGGCCACGATCTCCACCCGGCCGTCGTCCAGGTTGGCCGCCGAGCCGGCCAGACCCAGGTCAACGGCCTTGAGCATGACCCAGTACCGGAAACCGACGCCCTGCACCCGCCCCTCGACCCAGGCGGTGAGGCGCGCGGCCGCAGCTGCGCCATCGCCAGCCGTCATGTCCCGCATGCATTCCCCGCTGGCCGCCGGCGAACCCTCAGATGACGCTGATGCTGGGTGATATTACATATTCCGCTGATGCGGGCGTGACACATGGATAGAAGCAAATCAAATCCGTTATCCCGAACGATCGGTGGCGTCTGCCCGGCTCAAAGCCGGAACGCCGGGCCCGCGGCGGCCACCGGCGGCCAAGACGGGATGTGCCCGGAGGATCCTGTCAGCGCCATTTATCAGACGACTGCATAACAGCGCGTTGCCTGATATAACCGTCAGGCATCGCTCGATGGCGTTACTGTGAAGGTCCGACACAATGTGGTCCGGATGACTGCTTCGGCGCATCCGGATACACGCGCGGCGAATTCGGAGGAGTGGCTATATGGGCGCACCCAGCTCCCCGGGCCGGGCAGCCCCGCGCGCGGCAGGTCATTCGATGGGCTTCCACCTCGCCGCCGGGCTGATCGTGCCGGTCACCTGCGTGCTGGCGCTGTGGGGAGCGGTCGCCTGGCTGGTCCTCGACGGCAGGCTTGACAGGCTCCGCTGGCTGAGCACCACGTCGCCGGGTCATCAGATGCTCGTCGGTGCGGCGGTCATAGTCGGCGCGGGACTCGTCGTGGTCATCACGGTCGTCGCACGGTTCGCGTCGTTCGCGCACCGGCTGGCGGAAGAGATCTCGGGCCTGACCGCGACGGCCGGCGCCCTCGCCGGCCAGCACTTGCCGCGGATCGTCACGGCGCTGCGCAGCGGCGAGCCGGTCCCGGACGACGCCGCCGCACGGCAATGGCCGGACATGAAGATCGCCGAGATCGCCGCCGCCGCCAGCGCGATCGCCAGCCTGTACCGGACGGCTGCCGACGCGACGGTCGCCGAGGCGGGCCTGCGCGACGGCTTCAGGCATATCCTCGTCAGCCTCGGACGGCGGAACCAGTCGCTGCTGCACCGGCAGTTGCGCATCATCGACGGCCTGGAGCAGCAGGCGAGCAGCCCGGCCGCGCTCGCGGACCTGTTCACCCTTGACCACCTCACCACCCGGATGCGCCGTCACGCGGAAAGCCTGACCATCTTGTCGGGCGCGTCGGCGGGGCGTGCCTGGAGCGGCCCGGTGCCGGTCAACGACGTCATGCGCGCGGCGACGGCGGAGGTCGAGGACTACACGCGGGTGACCGTCATCACCGACTCCGAAGAAGCGGTCACCGCTGCCGCGGTCACGGACATGATCCACCTGCTGGCAGAGCTCATCGAGAACGCGACGCTGTTCTCGCCGTCGACAACCCGGGTCGAGGTGCGCGGCGAGCGGGTAGCCAACGGCTTCGCCGTTGAGATCGAGGACCGCGGCCTTGGCATCCCGTCCGATCAGCTGACCCAGATCAACGCCCAGCTCGCGCACCCGCCGGACTTCGACCTGGCCGACGCCGACCGGCTCGGCCTGTTCGTGGCGGGCAGGCTAGCCTCCCGCCACGGCGTTCACGTCGCGCTGACCCCGTCCGCGTACCGCGGCACGAAGGCGGTCGTGGTGCTGCCCGACAGCATCGTCGTGGCGCCGCTTGAGCCGGGCGGGCGGGGCCGCGCCGAACCTGTGACGGGCCGGACCGCCCGGCTCAACCTGCACGCGCCCGAGTTGCTCAGGCTGGCGGGCGCCGCATTCCCCGGACTGCCCTTCGCGGACGGTGCGCACGGCGGCGCCGGGCCGGACACCGCTTCGGCCGGCGGCGCCCCCGGCGGCGAGGCTGACGGTGCCCGCGTGGGGGTGCTGGCGTCGACCACCATCCACGGCCTTCCCCGCCGCATCCGGCCGAATGCGGCGCCAGAGGCCACGTCAGGGACCGGGGATGGGAGCGGGCAGCCGGCGGGCGGCCCCGACGGGCTCGCGCGTCATCATGAGCCCCCGGAAGGGCCCGCGCCTGAGCACGCGCGCTCGCTCGCCGCCTCTCTGCAGAACAGCTGGCAGCGGAGCAGGCAAAACGACCAGACACCCGAAAGCGCACCGGATAGTGAGGAGCCCTGATGGCCGAGGGCGGGAGCCCAGCAAAAGATCTGGCCTGGCTGCTTGATGACCTGGCCGGCCGGCTGAAGGATTTCCGCCGGGCCGTGATCTTGTCCCGGGATGGCCTGCTCATCGCCTCCTCAAGCGACCTGTCCCGGGAGAACGCCGAGCACCTGTCGGCGGTGGCATCCGCCGTGCAGAGCCTGGCGGCAGGCACCGGAGACCGCTTCGCGGCCGGCGGAGTGCGGCAGACGGTCATCGAACTCGAGCAGGGCATCTTCTTCGTCATCGCCGCGGGCGAGGGCAGCTGCCTGGCGGCGCTGTGCCCCGCGGACGCCGAGGCGGGCACCGTCGCCTACGAGATGGCGATGCTGGTCAAGCGCGCCCGGCCGCACCTGTCGGCCCTGCCGAGGTTCCCCGCGACCGAGCTGCCGGTGGAGTGACCCGGTGCCCGCAGCCGACAAGTGGAGACGCCGGGACGCCGGACCAGTGGTGCGGCCCTACGCCGTGACCGGCGGCCGGACCGAGCCCGTCGACGGCGAGGCGCTCGACCTGATCGCCGTCGTCGTCGCCACCGGCCGGATCGAGAAGGGCGGCGAGCCCGCGACACTGACACCCGAGCACCGCAGGATCCTGCGGCTGTGCAAGCGGCAGGTCACCGTGGCCGACGTCGCTTCCGAGACCGCGCTGCCTGTCGGCGTGGTACGCGTGCTGCTCGCCGACCTCATGGCACAGGGGGCCATCACCGTGGTGCGACAACGACCCGCCGGACAACGTGCCGGCAACGACGTGCTCCAGGAGATACTGAATGGGCTCCGCGCGCTCTGATGACCGCCCGGTGCTCGCCGCGCACAAGATACTCATCGCGGGCGGGTTCGGGTCGGGGAAAACAACGCTCGTCGGCGCGATCAGCGAGGTCCGGCCGCTGCGCACCGAGGAGA
Source organism: Actinomycetota bacterium (assembly GCA_027314595.1). GTDB lineage: Bacteria > Actinomycetota > Actinomycetes > Streptosporangiales > Streptosporangiaceae > Trebonia. The sequence goes on from DAHVAN010000318.1 coordinate 47,062, forward strand.
TGCTCACCACGGCCAGCGTCGGCCTTGACGACGTGTCCGGTGTCGATGGCAAGACCACGACGACCGTCGCGCTCGACTTCGGCCGCATCACCTTCGGCGCCCGGGTCGTGCTGTACCTTTTCGGCCTGCCCGGCCAGGAGCGCTTCTCGTTCATGTGGGACGAGCTGTCCTACGGTGCGCTCGGCGCGGTGATACTGGCCGATGTCCGCAGGCTCAGCGACTGCTTCCCTTCTGTCGACTATTTCGAAAGGCGCCGGCTGCCGTTCGTCGTCGCCATCAACTGCTTCGACAGCGCCCCCCGCTACGATCCTGAGGAAGTCCGGGTGGCGCTTGACCTTGCCCCTGGCGTCCCGCTGGTACTGTGCGACGCCCGTCAGGTCGCCTCGGTAAAGCAGGTCCTGATCACGCTGGTGGAGGCCATCGCCGCAGGGCACGCCGGCGACGGATCCCGGACCGCCACGACCGCCACGACCGCCACGACCGGGCGGACCATCGTGGCGCCAAGGACGTAGGCGGTGGCGGCCATGGAAAGCCCGGCGCCAGCCGGCATGCGAGCACATCCGGCAGGGAACGCTGGGTCGCGGCCCGTCTGGACCGGCTCGGCGCCGCCGCCCGCCGACGGATTCGTCGCCAGGCCGGAGACCGGACATTCCCTCCAGGCGGCGCTGGTCCCTGGCACGACGGTCGCGCTCGCCTGCGACCGCGCGACAGCGGGCCCGCGGAGCTGGGGCGACTCGACAGGCAAGACGCAGCTCGCCGTGGCGTTCGCGCACTCCTTGTGGCAGGCGGCCGCTGTCGACCTGGTGATCTGGATATCCGCCACCAGCCGCGCGCAGGTGCTTTCCGGGTATGCCGAGGCGGCAGCCGCGCTCGGCGTCCAGCTGTCCGGCGAAGCCGAGTCGGTCGCCGCGCGCTTCCTGAGCTGGCTGCGCGAGTTCCCTCGCCCGTGGCTCGTCGTGGTCGATGACCTGACCGACGCCGCGTTCATGACGCGGCTGTGGCCCCAGGGACAGTCGGGCCGGGTGCTGATCACCACGCCGGACTCCGCGACGCTGACCGGGGTCCACGCGCGGGTGATCCCGGTCGGGGTCTTCAGCCGCCGTGAGGCGCTGACGTACATGGTGGGCCGCCTCACCGCCGACCTCGATCAGCGCCAGGGAGCCATCGACCTTGTCGGCGACCTCGGCAACGAACCGCTGGCGCTGGCGCTCGCGAGCGCGGTGATCGCGAGCTCCGAGCTCACCTGCCATGACTACCGCGAGCACTTCCTGCGCAGGCGGGAGCAGCTGCTCGGGGCCGTCGCGCCCGCGGCCGCCGGGCCGGCCGCGGGCGCGATCGCGTGGGCTCTTTCCGTGGACCACGCCGAGCTGCTGTCGCCAGGTGCCGCCCATCCGCTGCTCGTGCTCGCGGCGCTGCTTGACGGCAACGGCATCCCGGCCACGGTCTTCGCGACCTCGGCCGTGCGCGCGTACTGCCCTCCGGACGGCACGTACTCCGTGCCGGGCGGCGCGGTGCAGGACGGTCTGGCGGCGCTGGAGCACGCGGGACTGATGACCGCCGATCCATCCTCGACGCCGCCGCTGATGCGGATGAGCGCACTGGTGCAGGCGGCGGTCAGGTCGGCCATGCCGGAGGCGATGCTCAAGGGGGCGGCCACGGCGGCGGCGGACGCCCTGCACGAGGCCTGGCCCGCCGAGGACCCGCCGGAGTGGCTGGCGCGCGCCCTTCGCTCGTGCGCCGACAGCCTGCGGCAGTGGTCGGCCGGCCTGCTGTGGGAGGGAGGCGTCCACGCGCTCTTGATGCGTGCCGGGTCCAGCCTCGACATGGCTCACCTGACCGGGCCCGCGGTCACCTACTGGGAAGAACTCGCCGCCACGAGCACCCGGGTGCTTGGCGAGGACCACCCGGCGACTACCGGCATCACCGAGCACCTGGCGCGCGCGTACCTGGCCGCCGGACGGGCGGCCGAGTCCATCGCGCTGCTCGAGCGCGTCAGGGGCGACCGTGCACGCCGGACGGGGCCGGACCACCCCGGCTCCGCCCAGGCCGGCCGCGACCTGGGCATGGCCCTGGTGACCGCGAACCGGTTCGGCGAGGCGATGGGCGTCCTGGCCGAGGTCGCCAGCGGCTGGGAGCGCTCGGCGGGAGCCGAGAGCATCGAGGCGATCAGCGCGCGCGAAGACCTGGCCGCCGCCACCCGGGCCGCCGGCAAGTTTTCCGAGGCCGTCACGATGTACCGCGGCGCGCTGAAGGACCGGGAGCGGATCCAGGGCGCCAGGCACCCGGACACCACGGCCACGTGCCAGAAGCTCGCCGAGACCTACCTGGCGGCGGGCCAGGCCAAGGAGGCGATTTCGCACTACGAGCGGGTGGTGTCGGACCGCGAGCGCACCCTGGGCGCGGACCACCTGCACACGATCGCGGCTCGCGGCGCCCTGGGCTCGGCCTGTCATTCGGCCGGGCGGATGGCCCCGGCGGTCCGGCTCTACGAGCAGACCCGCACCGCATACATCCGGGCTCTGGGCGCCGACCACCCCGACACCCTCGGCGCCAGCGTGAACCTGGCGCACGCCTACTACGGCGTCGGCCGCCTTACCGACGCCGCGACGCTGCTGCGGGAGACCGTGCAACGCTGCGAGCTGAGCCTGCCGGCCTCCGATCCGCTCACCGTGACCGCGCGGACCAGCCTGGCGAACATCAGCGGGGACAGCGGTCAGCGGTAGCCGGATGGAACGCACATCGCCCGCCGGGGATGCGGCGGAAGGCACGGGCACGCCGGCGGTCCGGCGGTGGGGTTCGATCGACCCGCTGCTGCCGGCGCCCGGGTTCACGCACGGGGTCACGCCCGGGTCCGCGGCCGCCCACTGCGGCGCCAGGCTTGTCGTCGCCGGGCCCGGCGGGCAGGTCCGCGCCGCCGGACGGTGCGAGCACTGGACCGGCGCTCCCGGCTCCCTCGACGTGTCCTGGGGTGCCGCCCGCAGGTTCCAGCTCACCGCCCTGGTCGCTGACCAGCAGGTAGCCGACGGCCTCGACCGGCTGCTTTCGCTCTGGCGGGATCACCTGGCGGACGTTCCGGCGACCGCCGGCGAGGACACCGCCGCCGTCGTGAACTGGCCAAGCCGCGACGCCGACGGCGTCGCGGCCCTGCTGCGCCATGGGCTCGCGCCGCTGGAGGTGCTGGCCGCGCGGACCACGCCCCGCGCCGCGCCCGCCGAGGTCCCCGCGGCCATCCCGGACGGGCTGCCGCCCTGCCCTGGCGGTTCGCGAATCCGGCAGGCGGGGCCGGCCGACATCGAGACGGTCGCCCGCCTCGGGGTCGAGATCATCCGGTGGGATTCGCGCTTCGGCACCGTGAACGAGCGGACCGACACGCTCGCCGCGATGCGGACCGAGGTCGCCGGCCTGCTCAGCGAGCCCGATCCGTGGACCTGGATCGCCGGGCGCGACGACACCGGGGCCGTCGGGATGCTGTCCGCACAGCGGCCGCCGGCCGCCGGCTGGATCACGCCGATGACGGGCCGGGTGCCAGCCGCCTATCTCATGCTGATGTTCGTGGCGCCTGACGAGCGCGGCACCGGAGTCGGCGCCGCGCTCGTCAGGCACTTCCACCGCGAGATCGCCCGGGCCGGCGTGGCGGTGACGCTGCTGCATCATGAACTGCTCAACCCGCTGTCCGCGCCGTTCTGGAACCGGCACGGGTACCGGCCGCTGTGGACCGCGTGGCAGGCCACGCCCGCCAGCGCGGTCCGGTGACCGCTAGCTGGCCGCGGCGCCCGGGTCGGACTCCCGGCGGACGTGGAAGAACGGCGACTTGAGCACGAACCGCGACACGCACATCAGGACCAGGCCGAGCCCGGCTATGCCGACCAGCGACCATCGCTCGGGCAGCGCCCCCTGGATCACGCCCTCCACCGTCATCCAGCCGAGGAAGCCGGCGGACGCGAGCGGGAGAATGCCGAGGACGATGGCGTTCCATGCGCTGGACATGACCCGGCGTCGGTAATAGGTCATGCTCGCCAGCGCCGTCAGGATGTAGAAGACCGCGAACAGGATGCCGGTGAGGTCGACCACGTAGCTGAACGCGCTCTGCACCGAGGTCATGAGCAGGTAGACCCAGGCGGCCGCGACAGTCACCAGGCCGAACACGAGGCTGGCCGTGGCCGGGGTGGCGAACCGGCGCGGCACGTTGGCGAGGAACTCGGGCAGCGCGCGATAGCTCGCCATCCCGTAGATGATCCGCGCGCCGATCAATATGCCGGTTCCGGTGGTCGCGATCACCGAGAGCGCGAGGGCCAGCGCCATGACCTTCGCCCACCCGCTGCCGCCGAGCACCCCGGCGACATAGACGAGCGGCGAGGCGCTGTTCGCGGCCATGTTGGCCGGAGTCACCACTCCCTGCAGGCCCACCTGGGCCAGCGTGTAGATGACGGCGAGCAGGGCCACCGCGATCAGGGCGGCCCGGCCCGGGTTCGTGCGCCGGTGCCTGACCTCCTCGTTGACGTACACGGTGCCGTCCCAGCCGCTGTAGGCGAAGATCGCGATGACGAAGCCGAGCACCAGGCTGCTCTGGCCGCCGACGCCGCTCAGGGTGAACCATCCCCTGGTGATGGGGTAGGTGCCGACAGCGACCGTGTGACTGACGCCATGACTGGTGACGGCCTGAGTGTAGACGTGATGCCTGAGGACTTCGACAAGGCCCCAGATGGACATGCCGATGAGGATCGTGTACTCGACCGCCGCCATGGCCACCTGGGTGCGCGCGGTGATCCGGATGCCGACGATCGCGATCCCCATCATGATCAGCCCGATCGCGGTGGCGATGGCGACGTTCCACCACATGTTCGTGGTGGAGGACCCGAATACGGCGAGCACCGAGGGAGCCAGGACCTCCACGCCGCTGAGCGTGCCGAGCACATAGCCGACGATCATCAGCCACCCGGTGAGGAAGCCCAGGTACGGGTTGATCGACCGGCCGACCCACTCGAAGGACGCGCCGCAGTTTGCGTTCCACATGTTGAGGCGCCGGTAGGCGTTGGCGATGACGAGCATCGGGATCGCGCTGATGATGAGCAGCAGCCCGCCGTTGTAGGCGGCCGTCGCGGCCAGCGAGGCGAGCGTGATGCCGACCACCGCGGCCGGAGCCGACGTCGCCATGCCGATGACCGTGTCTTGCGCGACACCGATCGCGTCGGGTTCGAGCCGGGCAGGAGGAGCCGGAACGGTTGCGGGGATGGCGGTCGCGGATGGCTCCGTCATTATTCTCCTCTGAAGTCTGCCTGCGTGCGATGAAGATTCCTGGTGCCCGGACCGCGATTATAACGGTCATTCGAGGTGTTCGCCACAGGATGCCGCATAATTGAATTGGACATTCGACATTCATCGATGCCGCGTTGAATGCTGGGCCCGGAAATGCCAGGTGCGGGCGAGGCAGGCACCAGAGGCTGACGTGGCGGATGGTGCAATCAACGCCGTTAAGGGGGCCATGTGAAACCCGTTAAGCGGAAGTCGGGAGGCTCGTCGCTGACATAGTAGCCATAACCGTTCCGATAATGGACATATCCGAGTTCACGCAACCGCAGCAACGCGCGCGTCATGACGCGAGGATGCACGCAGGCGGCCGCCGCCATGTCGGCCACGGTGGGCAGTCGCTCCCCTGGCACGTACCTGCCGGTCCTGATCCCGTCGGCAAGGCCGCCGGCCGCCTTCACCCACTGCGAGTCCGCTCGCCCGCCGATCCCGGCGGGGACCCGAGGGCGTTCCGCCACGTGGTGCGCGTTCATCAGCCCGGCCAAGCAGCCACGAGAACGCCGCGAACGGCGATGGGAACCGCACGACCCTTCATACTCCCGCCTTCCAGCAGCACCGTCGCGAGCAGGCACAGCCCTGTCAGGACTAAGAGCGCCGGAACGCCTGCCTGTGTTACGACTCGGTCTGTATTACCGAGTTCACCGAGACATAACACGCATGCGTGGTTTATGGTCGTTTCGTGCTGGGCGAGGGATTCCCCAAGGTGCTGAGCGCCGCCGCCGACGGGGATGGTGCCGCATTCGCCATGCTGTGGCGAGATACCCACCCGCCATTGCTGCGTTATCTATGGGTCGCGGCCGGAGACGCCGCGGAGGATCTGGCGAGCGACGTCTGGCTCGACGTCGCGAGGCGGATAGCCAGGTTCAGGGGCGGTGAGCCCGAATTCCGCGGCTGGCTGTTCACCCTGGCCCGCCGCAAGGTGATCGACAGGCGCCGTTATGAGGCACGGCACCCGGAATCACCGGCCGGTGATATAGGGCCGCTTGACAGGCCCGCGTCCGACGACACCTTCGCGTCGGCCCTTGAGGGCATATCGACCGAGGCGGCACTGACGCTCATCGCCACCCTTCCCCGCGATCAGGCGGAGATCATCGTGCTGCGCGTGGTGGTCGGGATGGAGGCCACCGAGGTCGCGCGAATCGTCGGCAAGAGCGCCGGCGCGGTCCGCGTGGCGGCGCACCGGGGACTGCGCGCGCTGAACGCCCGGCTGGCCGGCGCCCGGACCGTGCTGCCAGGCCAGCAGGGCGGCGCGACTGACCGCGGCGGTGTAACACTATGAGGGCTTTCGACGGTTCCCCGGCTGAGATGCCCATCCCTTCCGGCCAGGCCGCCTGGCTGTCTCCCGACGAGGCGACAGCCGATCGGCTGCTGTCCGGCCAGGGCGCAGGTCCCGACGCCCCAGCCGACGAGAAGGCTCTGGCACTCGTGCTCAGCGCGGCCGCCCGGCCAGCCACCGAACGGGAACTATGCGGCGAGCAGGCCGCCGTCGGCGCGTTCCTCGCCGTCGCGGCGCTCGGCGGGCGCCCCCGGATCCTGACCTGGGCTGGGACCAGCCACAGGATCAGGCGGCGCCCGCTTGCCCGCAGGGTTTCGCTGCTCGTGGGGGGCGGCGTGCTCGCCGCGGCGGTCGCGCTGGGTGGAACCGCGGCGGCGGGCGAACTGCCCGCCCCGCTGCAGCAGGTGGCGCACACCGTCTTCGGCGCGCCCGCGCCCGGTCCCGCGCTGGTGCCGTCCGAGCTCCGCAAGCCGCCGCGCCTGGCAGGCCCGGCAAGCGCCACCCCCTCCGGCAGACACCCGGGCAGGGTGATTGTCACCGGGACGCCCAGCGCGGCGGGCAACTCCGGCCATGGCGCGAAGACGGCCGCGCCGACGGGCACGGCCGGCAACGGCAGCGGGACCGGCAGCGCTCCCGGAAGCGGGAACGGCAGCGGCGGCGGGTCCGGGAGCGGCGGCGGGCACGGGAACGGCGGCGGGTCCGGCTCTGGCCGCGGGTCCGGGTCCGGCAGCGGGTCCGGGAGCGGCAGCGGGAGCGCGGGGAATGGCCGCAGCAACGGGGAACCGGGCGGCAGCGCTCCCGGCAGCGGGAACGGCAACGGGCATGGCATGGCGCGCAGGGTCACATGAGCGGGGAAGCGTGCCTGCCCCTGCTTACCCCGTCAGGGCCGCCCGAGCGCGCGCAAGCCGCGCGCGGCCAGCAGCGGAACCGCAGGGCCGACCCTGTCGTACCCCGGCCCGACGGTCTTCCCGCCAAGGTAGCGTGCGTGCACGCCCTCGCAGATGACCGCGAGCTTCATCCACGCGAGCGCCATGTAGAACGACAGGCTGCCGAGATCGCGGCCGGTCCGGGCCGCGTAGGCGGAGGCAAGCCAGTCCGCGGTGGGGAAGCCGGGCTTGTCGGTCAGCCCCGCGGACACCGGGATGTCCCCGCGCGCGGTGTCGCCGGGATCATGCCAGTACGAGAGGGTGACCGCGAGATCGGCCAGCGGGTCGCCGAGGGTCGACAGTTCCCAGTCGAGCACGGCGGCGATGCGCGGGCCGCCGGGCGGGGCGAGCGACACGACCGTGTTGTCGAGCCTGAAGTCCCCGTGCACGACGGCGCACGCGCTGTCCTCGGGCGCGACGCCGGCCAGCCGCGCGAGCAGCACTTCCATGTCCGGGAGGTCACGGGTCTTCGACCGCTCCCACTGCGCGCCCCAGGTCTTGATCTGCCGGACGCAGTAGCCGCTGCGCCGGCCGTAGTCGCCAAGGCCCACCTCGTCCGGTGAGACCTCGTGCAGGACGGCGAGCGTGCCGATCAGATCGTCGGCGAGGGCGGCACGGGTGGCGGGCGACAGCGCCTCGGTGTCATCCCCGGTGCGCAGCACCTGGCCGGGCACGTCCCGCATGACGTAGAACCTCACGCCGAGGACGTCCGGGTCGGTGCACAGCGCCAGCGGCTCAGGTACCGGAACCGCGGTCGGGACAAGCGCGCTGAGCACCCGGTACTCGCGCTCCATGTCGTGCGCACGTGGCAGCACGTCCCCGAGCGGCGGCCGGCGCAAGATGACCGTGCCGCCGGGCAGGAAGAGCCGGTAGGTGATGTTCGACAGGCCGCCGGATATCAGCTCCGCCGTCCACGGCCCGTCCCCGGACAGCCCGGGCAGGGCGGCACGCAGCCACGGCTGGACGGCGGCCGCGGGAAGCCCGGGCAGACCGGGCGCCCCGGGGGCCCCCGGCGCGACGGAGGCCAGGTCAGCCATGGGCACGCGCGTTCCGCGCCGCCGCCGGCAAGGAATCGAAGGACATATGGGCTCCCGGGTGGCAGGCGCCACCGGCCGTTCTGATTGAGTCTTCGATTATTACCCGGAACCGGCCGCGGCGTCTCCCCCCGGAGAGCCCGCTACGGCCTGGCCTGCTGCCCGGGGCCTGACCAGGTCCGCGCGCCGCGCGCCCAGCGCCAGCCTGGCCGCGTGATAGCCGCCCATGCCATGCACCCCGCCGCCGGGCGGGGTGCTCGCCGAGCACAGGTACACGCCGGGCAGGGGCGTCGCCCACGGGCGGGGTGACAGCCGCGGGCGGCTGACGAACTGCGCGAGTCCCGCGTAGCCGCCGCCTATGTCGCCGCCGACGAGGTTCGGGTCGTGCCGCTCGAGGGCAGCCGTGTCGTGCGCGACGCGGGCCAGGATCAGGTCGCGGAACCCGGGCGCGAACCGTTCGATCTGGTCCTCGATCGCCGCGGTCATGTCCGCCGTCGAACCGTTCGGCACGTGGCAGTACGCCCACAGCACATGCCGTCCGGCCGGTGCGCGCGACGGGTCGGCAGCGCATGGCTGGACGGCGAGCACATAGGGCCGTTCCGGGTGCCGGCCGGCCGCGACCTCGGCCTCGCCCGCCGCGATCTCCGCCAGCGTTCCGCCCAGGTGCACGGTGCCGGCCGCGCGGACGGCGGGATCGGACCACGGGACCGGTCCCGACAGCGCCCAGTCCAGCTTGAACACGCCGGGCCCGTAGCGGAAGCGGCGCAACTGGCGCGCGTACCGACCGGGCAGGCGGTCGCCGCAGACGGCAAGCACCTGCGCCGGCGTCAGGTCGAGCAGGATCACGCCAGCCCTGGGAACATCGGACAGGTCCCGCACCGGGTGCCCCGGCTCCGCCGTGCCGCCGAGCGAGACCAGCCGGCCGACGAGGGCAGCGGCGAGCCGCTGCGACCCGCCGCGTACCACTGGCCAGCCGGCCCGGTGCGCGAGCGCGGCGAGCAGCAGCCCGTAGCCCCCAGTGATCGGGGCGCGCAGGTCGACCATGGAATGCGCGGCCATCCCCGCCAACAGCGCCCGGCCGCGCTCGCCGCCGAAGATGGCGCGGGCGAGCACGGTCGCCGGCAGCGCGCCCATGGCGCCGTACCTGGCCAGCCGCAGCGGCGCGCGCGGCACCGACAGCGGCGAGAGCAGCGAGTCCACCAGCCCGGACCCGCCGCGCGCCGTGGCACCCACGCTCTGCCGCCAGGCCAGCCCGTCCCTGGACGACCCGAGGCCGGCGGCGGTCCGCGTGACGTCCCTGTGCACGAGCACGGCGTCCTGTCCGTCCAGCGGGTGCGCCGCCTGCACGGGCGGGAAGGCCCAGTCGACCGGCAGCGAAAGGTCCCTGAACGCCGCCGAATCCCGGGCCAGCGGCAGCACGGAGGCGCACAGGTCATGGGTGAAGCCGTCGAGGGTGAGCGCCGCGCTCCGCAGCCCGCCGCCGAACTCCCCCGCACCCTCGAGCAGCAGCACCCGGAGCCCGGCCCCGGCCAGCGTGATCGCACCGACCAGCCCGTTCGGCCCCGATCCGACCACCACCGCGTCGAATCCATCGGCTCCGGACACGATGCCTCCTCTCGCCCCCGTGCGCAGCATTACACGCCAGTGGGCAGCCACCCGAAAGGGGGCTGCCCACCCGCGCTCCGGATGATCGTGACCCACAGGCCCGTGTGATAGCCGACGACGAACGCGTCGCCGGCGGACGCGCCGCGCAGCAGCGCCGCGGTCGTCCGCGACATGGCGCGCGTTACTACCACGTTCACAATCCCGCGATCTGCCGTCAGCACCTGCGCCGCCGCAGCGAAATCGCACGGCTTCACGGCGTTCACACGCCTCGACTGGTGCGCCTCCTTCGCAGCCGTGCTGACCGTCTTCGAGAACGATAAACCGATCGGGACGGCCACGATCGCGCAGGTGGACTACGCATCCTGGAAGGTCAGTTCCCGGACGTGGAACAAGACCATCCGGCTCTTCTCGGAGGTGGACTCGACTGGGGTGCTGATCGGCGAACCGGTCGTCGTCACCGGGCTCAGCACCTGCTCGAAAGGCTGCAAGATCACATCGGGTCACTTGTACGTCGTGACGGCTCCGGAGTCTCCGGCTGTAGCTGAAAGAGAGGTTGGAGTGACCTCGCCCGGCACCGCCACCGACACCATCCGATTGAAGACATCCACTCCCAGAACCTCATCCCCATCACCCAGCGTAGGCCCCTCCACCTCTTGGCCCACGGTGTCGCCGAGCCGCAGCCGTTGCCCGGCTGGCCGCCATGTCAGGACGGCGACGTCCTGCCCCGCGCCATCCTGAAGTGACGGCGGCCAGCTACGCGCCTGGCGTGGCGGCCGCCGGCCGTCGGCCGCCGTAGATGACGAAGTCGAGTTCCTTCCAGAACACGTCCACCCCCTCGAACCCCGCGGCGCGCAGGAAGGCGACCTGCGGGTCGAGCGGGATCATGTAGCGGACGTGGTTCTCGTACCTGAACTGCTCCTCGGGGGTCGGGTGCGCCCGCTTGTCCGCCGCGGCCGGGTCACGCCTGTCACCCGCCCGCAGCCAGGCCTCCTCCACGACCGGGTCCGGGGGCGCGACCGGGTCGTAATTGAGGTACCAGCCGCCTGGCGCCAGGCGCTCGAAGATCTCGGCGAACAGCGTCTGCTTGCGCCCGTCGTTGAGGTGGTGCACGCACAGCGAACTGATCACCGCGTCCACGGGGGCAGGGATCTGGCCCGGCCAGTCGCCCGGGCGTGTCATGTCGAACTCGACGTAGGTGTACCTGCCTTCGTACGGCGCGAGCTCCACCACGCCCTGCGCCATCATCTGCGGCGAGAAGTCCGCCAGGATCGCGCGCGCCGCTGTGAAGTGATCGAGGATGGTCCTCGCCGCGGCCCCGGTGCCCGCACCGAGGTCGAGAAACGTGAACGGCTCGGCTGCGGCGAACGGCAGGAGCTCGGCCATCAGGACCCGGTGCCCCGCCCGGCGCCGCTCGCGGTCATCCGCGGTCGACTTCCAGAAGTTCACGCCGATGTCGGTCTTCCACACGGCGGCGTTGGTGTCCTCGTCATCCACCATGACAGCGATGCTAACGCCACCAGGCAGGTGATCTTGCCGGCGAGGTTTCGCGGCGCGGCCCCTCAGGGGTGATCGACGTTCTTCCTGATCCGCGGCGCCGCGACGCCGCGGCTGCCGAGCAGGCTGCGCTGCACGGCGCCCTGCCTTACGCCGGGCAGCCAGGTCACGTTCCACGACTGCGCGTCGAGCTTGGCCGCGCTCCAGATCTCGAACCCGACTCCGTCGAAGGCCCGCGAGACACCCGAGCCAAGTCCCCAGCCGCCGCCGCCGAGGACCGCGAGCACGGTTACCAGGCTGGCCCATGCCTGCGAGGCCCCGCTGAGGTTCGCGATCACCAGGTAGAGCAGCCCTCCGAGCGCGGCGGCGCCGGTCAGCACTAGCGGCCAGTACCGGCGCAGGATGCTCGAGGCCACCGTGCGACTGGCTCGCGCCATCGCCGACGCGGCCTGCACCCACGCGCCCATGGCGGGCTGCAGGCTCACGTCGGGGTCGGCGGTGAGCACCGAATGCCACACCGACCCTTGCACCCGCAGCGCGCTGACGATCACTTCGGGCGACGACGCCCAGGTAGTCGCGGTGGCCCTGAACTTCGGCGCGTTGACATCGACCCAGTCTGCCCACTTCGACAGCGACCCGCCGACGATGGCCGCCGTCGACGGGGGGATCGTCGTCCCGGCGCCGTTCAGCCATGTCTGCATCGCCGCGACCTGGCCGCGCCTGAACATGCCGATGAACGTCTCCGGCCCGGCGTCCGGTGTGACGAGCCAGCACATGTCGCTGAGCGCCAGGCCCAGCTGGTAGGAGTTGAGCTGCTGCTGGTCGTCGGCCAGTTCGTCGAGGATGGCCAGGTGCAGCGCGCCAAGCGCCGCGTCGAACCTGGCCTGGTCGAATGGATCCTCGCCGCCCGGCTTCCTGGCCGCCTCGGCGGTGACGCCGGCGGCAGAAATGCCCGGGTACGGCCTGAGCAGGTCATTCAGGTCCGTGACCAGGAAATCCAGCAAATGGGCGGGGTCGAGGTCACAGACAAGGGGCAGCTGGACCGCCTTGTCGAAGGCCGGCTGGCGATTGACCACGCTCGCACGCCTGCGGCCATCGAACAGTTCCGCCATCAGCCAGCCAAGCGCGAAAACCGACCCCGCCGGCGGCGGCAGGGGGACGGTCGCCGGAACCGGCGCAATGGGCCTGCCGTCCACAGTTGTCGACATAATGGCTCTCCACGCGTAACAGCCGCTTACGGTCCTAGTCTCGGCGTCCAGGCGCAATATCGAAGATAATCGAATAGGCGCCCTGCAGATCGTCCCGATCCTGACAGCATCGCACCCGGCTGTCAACGCGCCACGGCCATGAATGGGAGTGTTTCCGGTGATCGGGCCTGTCGCGTATCAGGCCACCACCGCCGCGCTCGATGGCCGCCACCCGATGGCGGGCGCTATGTGCCGGGCTATCGTGGCGAGGATCCGAGCGTTGAATTCGACTCCGAGCTGGTTCGGCACGGTGAACAGGATGGTATCGGCCTCGCGAACCGCCTCGTCCGCGGCGAGCTCGGCGGCGATCGTGTCGGGTTCCCCGGCGTACGTGCGCCCGAACCGTGACCGCACCCCCCCGAGCAGCCCCACCTGGTCGTCGTGGCCCTGGTCGCCGAAGTACACGCGGTCGATGTCCTGGGTGATCGGCAGCACGCTGCGGGAGACAGAAACCCGCGGCTCCCGCGCCCAGCCCTGCTCAGCCCACGCCTGCCGGTACAGCCGGATCTGTTCGGCCTGCAACTGGCCGAACGGCACTCCGGTGTCTTCGGACAGCAGCGTGGAACTCTGCAGGTTCATCCCGGCGCGCGCCGCCCACTGCGCGGTGGCACGGGTGCCCGAGCCCCACCAGATCCGGTCCGCCAGGCCCGGCGACTGCGGCTGGATGACCAGCCCGCCGCTGATCCCGGCCCGCGCCGGGTCGGTGCGAGCGACCGCCGCGCCGTTGATCGCGGCCAGGAAGATCTCGGTCTTGCGCCGTGCGTTCTCCGCGGCGGTCTCCCCTTCGGCGGGCACGTAGCCGAAGGATTCCGGGCCGCGCAGCGCGATCTCGGGGGACCCGCGGCTGACCCCGAGCTGCAGCCGCCCGCCGCTGATCAGGTCCGCCGCCGCGGCCTCCTCGGCCAGGTAAAGCGGATTCTCGTACCGCATGTCTATGACCGCGGTGCCGATCTCTATACGGCTTGTCCTCGCCGCGATCGCCGAGAGCAGCGGCAACGGCGAGGCGAGCTGCCGCTCGAAGTGGTGCACCCGGACGAACGCGCCGTCTATGCCGGCCTCTTCGGCCGCCTGCGCCAGCTCGATCGTCTGCAGCAGCGCATCGGAGGCGCTGCGCGTCCGCGATCCCCCCGCGTCCCGCCAGTGCCCGAACGACAGGAATCCGATCTTCTTCCTACCGGGTTCGGCTACCTCACGCGGCTCTGCCGAACCCCTATCTGACCTGCTGTTCGGCATCCCTCTACCTCTCATCGTCTCCGCCTAGTTCCCGTCATCTGACAGAACTGGAACGGAACGGAACCTATGCCCTCCGCGACGGGCCACCGCTACCCGGCAGGGCAGGCGTCCAGGGCGGCGATCCGCTGCAGCGGGTAGCCAGACCTCGTTACCGCCGGCCGGACTCGCCATCGCCGACGCCGCGGCAAAGGGCGTCCCGCGTCGCTACTTCCTGCGGGCCCGGCGGGCCTCGTGGAAGCGATGGTCGCGTTCGATCAGGCTCGCCAGCGCTGCGACGCGCCCGGCGGGGAACTCGGACGGCGACCTGTTCAGCAGGTCGACGATCTGCCGCGTCGACATCGTGACCTGGACGGTCGCGTTCCGCTGGCTGCCCACCCTGGACCGCGGGTGGTTGAGTATGACGATCCTGGCTATCGAGACGTGCTGTCTCCTTGCGTGCAGGAAGCGCTCGAGTTCGTCCGCCGCGTCGTTTACCTGCTCGCTCGGCGAACGGCCGGTGCGGTCCGCGATGCGGCCCTGCTCGACGCGGTTGTCCCAGCGATCGAATTTCTCGAACAGCCAGTCGTCCCCGGTGATGTACACGGTCGCGTTGTGGTGCTTGACCTCGATGGCGAACAGCCCGCCGGGTCCGGCAAGCAGGTGGTCGATTTCGCCGCGCCCGTTCCGGTAGCCGCGCAGCAGCACCCAGTCGTTGCCGAGCACCGCACCGAGCTCCGCCGCGACCTGCTGCTCGCCGGCCATCCCCGCCGCGATGGACTCCTCCTTGCCGACGGGAACGCTGACCGAGGCCGGAGGCCGCGGCACCCTCCGCCGCAGGGACCGTACGGCGAAGATCCCGCAGATCCATGTCCACCAGTGGTGCCGCGCCAGTGCTTCGTCTCGCCGGGCACGGGCCTGGCCGAGCCGTTCGGCATGCCGGGCCAGTTCCTGCGCGTGCCTGGCCTGCGCGCGCTGGCCGTCCGCGTCGCGCTGGCGGTGAATGTCCCGCAGCAGTCCGCGCGGGTGATTCGACAGTTCGACCAGCCGCATGCCGTGACCTTTGTGCGCAGGGTACCTACGACATCAGATTGCCACGTTCCTAAACGCTTCCCTTTCCTTCAGGGTGAGCGGGCAGATCCTGGTGGTCAATCCGCCGGGCGCTGTCCTGTCCTGGCCGCCGGGCGCCGGCTGGCCGGGCCCGCGGGCCGCGCGAACCCGCGGCGGGCGGCGGCCACGCGAGGTGCCGGGGAACCGGGTTGCTGATGTCGGGTTCGCGTGCTGCGCCACCCGGGTCAGCGCGCCGCGGCGCGCCCCGCCCGTGAGGCGGGTGGCCCCCCGCCCGCAAGATGAGACCCGGGGGGCCACCCGCCTCAGGCGGCGGGCCGTTTGTGGCTGCCGGAGCCTGTTGCGGGAGCCCCGCCCGGGCCGGCGGTGGCCGGCGTGGCGCCAGCGGCGCATGGGGCGAGCGGGACCCGGCCGGGCGGCCATCAGGGTAAATATTTCCCCGGAAGTGTCGTTATAACAGCACTTAACATGAACATTTCAAAAACTCTCCGGGTTAGGCGGCGGCGACGGCACGGGCAGCCGGACGCGGCGGGGAATCACCCGTCCGGGCTAGCGCAAAGCCGTCCTGCAACAGGCCCCAGGGCAGCCTAAACGCCATACGTTCCGGAAAGTCTTCGTCTTATGCGGCTATCTGGCCTCAGCTGACTCCTGCGTCACGACCGGGCTGCTGGGGACGGGACGCTGGGCGGTGCGGCGAGGCGACTGCACGGCGCGGCTGCCGACGGCCGGCGCCGCTCAGGTGGACGGCCGGCGCCGCTCATGTGGTGAGACAGTTTGCGGGTGCTGGTGGCGATGGGGGGAAGGTCTCGTATCGTAGATAGGAGCCTTCCGCCGGGCGTACCAGCCGGTACGCCCGAACCCCCGTCGGGAGCCCCCCAAGGAGATGGATGCCCGAGCAGGTACCAGGCCCGTGCGAGTTCAGCGTCGGGACATGCCAGTGACCGAGCTAGCGAGCACCATGACGCCATGCGAGCTCGCGACTCAGGCGGCCCGCGCGATCCGGGCGCTGAACGAGCTGACGCATGGCGGGGGCGAGCTCACCAGTCCCGGTGACGTCCGCGACATCGTCGCCAGCCTGGAACTGGTCGGCCGGGACCTGCCGCAGCTGTGCGAGCAGCTGGCCAGGTTCCTGGTGATCAAGCACGAGGACGGGCAGCTCGCGCACGGCTCGGGCATGGACCCGGACCCCTCGGTGACCGAGGTGATCGAGGCCCTGGCCGCGGCCGGCCAGGCGGCCGACATGATGGCCGCGGCCCTGAACGAGGCGCTCGGGGCGTCGGTCCCGCTGATTCCGTCCCGCTAGCCGCGAAACGCCGCGGTATCTGAGTCAGAGCCGGGAAGCGGGCAGGCTTCGGCTAGAAGAGCGTGACCTGGCGGGCCTTGTCGCGACGCGACGCGCGAGCGCCCGTGTCGGCCGAGCCCTCCGAGGCGCCGGGCTGACCGCCACGGCGGTCGAGCAGGGCCGGGTCGACCGAGGCGAGGAACGGGGACGGCGAGCACCTGGCGGTCGTGCCGCGGATCGTCCGCTCCGCCGCGGTCAGCAGCACCAGGCGGGTGGTCGCCCTGGTCATGCCGACGAACAGGAGCCTGCGCTCTTCGGCGTAATCGGCGACGGCGCCCTGCCAGGGGCGCAGCGGGAGCAGGCCGTCGTCGCAGCCGACGATGAACACGACAGGGAACTCGAGCCCCTTCGAGGCGTGCAGCGTGAGCAGGCTGATCCGGTCGGCACGCGGGTCCCAGGTGTCGACCTCCGCGCCGACCGCGAGTTCGTCGAGGAACCGGTCCAGGTCGCAGGCGCAGCGGGCGGCGAGCGGCGCGAGCACGTCGGCGGCCGTCCTGATGGCGGCGCCGGCAGCCGTGGCGGCCGCCGCGGCCAGCCGCCGCGCGACAAGAACCGGGGCCGCGTCGAGCACCGGGGCGCTCAGCGCCGCCAGGATCTCCGGGACGCCGGCCATGTCGGCGAGCCGCGCGTGCGAGCGCCGCTGGACCGGGAAGCCGCGCCTGGCCAGTGCCTCTTCGACCGCCGCCGCCTGCCCCGACGTGCGGTAGAGCACGGCGAAGTCGGCGAAGGACAGCTGGTGTTCGGCGCGGTCCCTGGCGTCTACGGCACGGCTGTCGAGGGCGTGGAACGAGGCACCGCCGAGCATCTTCTCGATCTCGGCGGCGACGGCCTCCGCCTCTTCCCGTTCGCCGGCGACGGCGCGCACCGTGACCGGGCCGTCGGGGATGTCGGTCCGGGCCGGCACGAGCTCCCGTCCGGGGACCAGCGTGCCGGGCCTGATCACCTGCATGGCGGCGCGCACGATCGTCGGCGCCGACCGGTAGCTGCGCGCGAGCCGCGCCGTCCGCGCCGCCGGGTAGTCCTCGCGGAACCGCAGGAAGTAACCCACGTCGCCGCCACGGAACCCGTAGATGGCCTGGTCGGGGTCGCCGATGGCGCACACCCGCGAACCGCCGGCGGTGAGCAGCCGCAGCAGCCGGTACTGCGCCTCGTCCACGTCCTGGTACTCATCCACGTACACGTCGGTCCACCGGGACTGGTACGAGGCCGCGAGCGCGGGGTCGCCGGCCAGCAGGGCGACCGGGAGCGTGAGCAGGTCGTCCACGTCCACCAGGCCGCGCTCGCGAAGCGCCGCGTCGTACCGCGCGGCGAGGGCCGCCTGGCCGTCATCCGCCGCCGGGACAGACGGCGAGCCTGCGGCAGTCGCCACGGCCCGTTTGGCGGAAGAAATACGGGACGCTAGCGCGGCGGGCCGCTCGCCAGCCGACATCTGCCGGAGTACGGCGAGCCGGGCTGGCTCGTCAGCGACCTTCAGGCCCGCGCCGAGGCCGAGCCGTTCGCGCTGCTCGCGCACGATGAGCAGGCCCAGGCCGTGGAACGTGGCGACCGTGAGCTGGCCGGCGGCGTCCGGGATGAGGGCCGCGATTCGTTCCGTGAGCTCGTCGCGTGCCCGCCGGGTGAACGTGACCGCGAGGCAGCGCTCGGGCGGCAGGCCCGCGCCGACGCGGTGCGCGATGGCGTGGGTGAGCACCCGGGTCTTGCCTGCCCCTGGGCCGGCCACGATGAGCAGGGAGCCCTCGGCCGACACGATCGCCTGCTGCTCGGGGTCAAGCCCGGCCGGGGCCGGGGCCGGGGCCGGGGCCGGGGCCGGGGACGACAGCAGGGCCGGCGAAAGGGCCGGGGCCGGCGTAACGGCGGCAGCGCCCCGGCGCGCTCTGCGCGGCGCGGGCAGGTCGAACAGCGTCGCGCCCGCCAGTTCGGCCGCGTCGAACAGCCGGATCGTGCCGTACACGCCGTCGTAGCCGGCCTCCCGGCGCACCTCGCCGCGGCGCAGGCGGCCGATCGCCTCCGCGACGACCGACGGGGCGCGGGCCGCGAGGTCGTCGAGCGGAACCTCGCCCAGGATGGACAGTTCCGGCCCGAACCGCTCGACCAGGGCAGCGACCTGGGAGGCAACCGACTTGGACCGCGGGCCGACGCCGGCGATCTCGCCGACTATCTCCGGCAGTTGCACGAACGAGCGGTACCCGGCGGCGCCGTCGGGCCGGTAGCCGGCCGGCCGGTCGGCGAGCGCCTCCACCCGGTGCTGCACGCCGATCGTCGGCGCCCTGCCGCACACCGGGCACTTCCCGCCGGCCGCGCGGGTCTGGTCAGGCGACGTCCGCACCCCGCAGGCGCGGTGCCCGTCGAGGTGGTACTTGCCTTCCTCGGGGAAGAACTCGACCGTCCCGCCGAACCCGTCGCCGGTCCGCAGCGCACGCTCGATCGCGAAATAGCTCAGGTCGGTGCCGAAGCCGGTGGCCTCGCGGCCCAGCATCGGCGGCGAGTGCGCGTCGGAGTTGCTGACCAGCCGGTACCCGTCCAGGCTTGCCACCCGCCAGTTCATCTCCGGGTCGCTCGACAGGCCGGTCTCGATGGCGAACACGTGCCCGGCGAGGTCGGCGTAGCAGTCGCCGACACGGTCGAAGCCGGACTGGGAGCCGAGCACCGCGAACCACGGCGTCCACGCGTGGGCCGGCACCAGGTAACAGCCGTCGCCACCGGAAAGCGTGACCTCGAGCAGGTCCCTGGAGTCAAGGCCGAGGATCGGCCGGCCGTCGGCGGCGAGGTTTCCTATCCGGCCCAGCCGTCGGGTGATCTCGTCCGCCGCGTCCAGCGAGGGCGCGTACAGCAGGTGGTGCACCTTCCTGGTCCTGCCGTCACGCTTGTAGATCGTCGATATCTCGGACGAGAGCATGAACCGGGCCGGCGTCCGGCACGCGGCGGGCAGCCGGGACAGGACCGCCCGCTCCAGTTCCGGTCGCAGCCGGAACAGGCCGGGCTCGGCGGGGACGAGGCTGGCCCGGAGCTCCTGCGCCCACGCCGGGTGGGTGAAGTCGCCGGTCCCGACCACGGCGATGCCCTTGCGCCCGGCCCACCAGGCCAGGTGCTCCAGGTCGCAGTCACGGCTGCAGGCGCGCGAGTATTTGGAGTGAATATGCAGGTCCGCGTAAAAACGCACGCGTTCAATAATCCCGAACGGGCGCGTGCTTCGCCCTAACCTTCAGGGAAAGCGCCCCACGTGTCGGGGACGAATTCCTTGCCCGTGACCGGATGCTTGTAGTGGAACGGCAGGGTGGTCGTCTCCGGCCACAGCCGCGGCGCGTTTTCGAGCAGCTCGTCGGGACCGTAGGGGTCGTCCGGGTACACCTGGCTGGCGTTCGGCACGTAGTCCGGCGGCGTGTGCGCCCAGCCCTGCTCCAGCGTCCCGTGCCAGAACGCCCGGTAGAACAGCTTCCTGATCTTCCAGACGCCATCGGTGTTCGTGTAGGTGTTCTCGTACACTCCGCCCTCGAACCACTGCCGGACGGGCGCCTGCTCCGACGCGGCGGACGGATTTCGCCTTCCATCCGCACCGGCGCGAACCGGCCCGCGAACCCAGGCTCGTCAGGGAAACGCACCGACATCGGGCCCATCCTTCCTCCGGGACGGGCTGAGCGTAACGCAGCCGTGACAAACGGAGAAGGTGCACCGACGCCGATTCGGCGCCGCTGGCATTGTGCCGCGGGACAAACCAGCCGTCGCGGCGGTGCCCAGGCGCCTGCCCCGCGGTCGCCTGCTCAGGTCGCCGGGAGGACCACCTCCACCTGCACCAGTGTCCCCTGCGGCGCGAGCGGCACCAGCGTGGCGTCGATCCGCTGCCCGTCCACGACGAGGTGGCCTCCGCCGGCCTCCCGCCGCACGCTGATCTCGTATACCGCGCCGCGGAACCGCCGGGTCGCGGTGTACCCGGGCCACGAGGCGGGCAGGACGGGCTCGACGCGAAGCCCGTTCAGTTCCGGCCGGATGCCGAGGATCCACTGGGTGATCGCGACGAAGTTCCACGCGGCGGTGCCGGTCAGCCAGGAGTTCTTCGCCTCACCGTGGGTCGGCGCGTCGCGCCCCGCGATCATCTGCGCGTAGACGTACGGCTCGCAGCGGTGCACCTCGCTGATCCGCTCGCGGGCCGAGGGGTTGATCCGCTTGTAGTAGTCGAAGGCGGCCTCGCCGTCCCCCAGCATCGCCGCGGCGATCATCAGCCACGGGTTCGTGTGGCAGAAAATGCTGGCGTTCTCCTTGTAGCCCGGCGGGTAGGACGAGATCTCGCCGAGTTCGATGCGGTAGGAGGTGAACGC
This sequence comes from Actinomycetota bacterium, assembly GCA_027314595.1. Lineage (GTDB taxonomy): Bacteria > Actinomycetota > Actinomycetes > Streptosporangiales > Streptosporangiaceae > Trebonia. The sequence continues at coordinate 67,883 of DAHVAN010000318.1, forward strand.
CGGCTGCAGGAGCATGATGCCGTGCGGCGTGGCGAGCCGCTCGCGCACGCTCGCCAGCGTCCGGGCGGCGAGGCTGGCATGGCCGTTGGGTCCGTCGGATACCCCGATGCCGCCCATCACGCAGATGCCCTGCGGCTCGATGAAGATCTGCCCTTCGTCGTTGCGCGCGGATCCGACCGGATTCCCGAAGTGGTCGTAGGCGCGAAGGAACCACTCGCCGTCCCAGCCGTGCTCGGCGACTATGGCGGCCATCTTCTCGGCGTCGGCCCGGTAGGCGTCCGCGTCGTCACCCCGGCCGCACAGCTCGGCGATGGCCGCGAACTCCTTGGCGGCCAGCGTGAACAGCCCGGCGATGAACACCGACTCGGCGATGCCGCCGTCGATGTTCATCGTGGTCTGGAACGATTCCCCTGGCTCCTGCGAGAAGCAGTTCAGGTTCAGGCAGTCGTTCCAGTCGGCGCGGCCGATGAGCGGCAGGCCGTGCGGGCCGATCCTGTCGAGCGTGTACCTGACGGACCGCTCCAGGTGCCCGTACATCGAGGCCGACCCGGCATCGCTGAACGGAACGTTCTCGTCAAGGATGGAGATGTCGCCGGTTTCCTTGATGTACGCGGCGACGCCGAGCACCAGCCACAGCGGGTCGTCGTTGAAGCCGGAACCGATCGCGTCGTTTCCCGTCTTGGTGAGCGGCTGGTACTGGTGATAGGCGCCGCCCGAGGCGAACTGGGTCGCCGCCAGGTCCAGGATGCGCCGCCTGGCACGCCCGGCCGCCAGCTGAACCGAGCCGAGCAGGTCCTGGCAGGAGTCGCGGAACCCCATGCCCCGTGAGATGCCGGTCTCGAACGACGAGACCGAACGGCTCATGTTGAACGTCACCAGGCACTGGTAGGCGTTCCAGATGTTCACCATGCGGTCGGTGTCGGGGTCGGGCGTCCGGACCTGCAGCGCCTCGAGTAGTTCGGACCAGACCGCCTTGACGTGCGCGAATCCCCCCCTGACGGTTTCAGGCCGCAGCCAGCGCTCGATGACAGGCCTTACCAGGGCCTTGTTGACGACTCCCGGCACCTCGAACTTGGCGTCCCGCGGGTTCTCCCAGTAGCCGAGGAGAAAGATCACCTCTCTGGTCTCACCGGGCTGCAGCGCTATCCGGACGTGATGCGTGCCGTAGGGCGACCAGCCGTGCGCGATCGAGTCGCTCGTCCGGCCGAGCTCGACGGCCAGGGGCCTGTCGAATCCCCGGTAGGGGCCGAGGAAGGCCTCGCGCTGCGTCTCGAACCCCGCGAGCGGTTCCGAGCACGCGAAGTAGGCGAAGTGGTCCCGCCGCTCCCGGTACTCGGACTTGTGGTAGATGACGCCGCCGTCGACCTCGACCTCGCCGGTGGAGTAGTTGCGCTGGAAGTTCGTCGCATCGTCCTGCGCGTCCCAGAGGGCGAACTCGACCGAGGAGAAGACGGAAAGCTCCGCGGCCGTGGCGCGCTCGTTGGTCAGCGTCAGCCGCCAGACCTCGAGTGTCTCGCGTTCGGGCACGAAGTAGAGGGTCCGGGCGCGGATGCCGCCCTTCACCGAGCTGATCATGGTGTACGAGAGGCCGTGCCGGCATTCGTAGCTGTCCAGGGCCGTTCTGGTCGGCTGCCACGACGGCGACCAGTACTCTCCGGTGCCGTCGTCGCGCAGGTACAGGTACCGGCCGCCGAAGTCTCCCGGCACGTTGTTGTACCGGTAGCGGGTGAGCCGGCGTAGCCGCGCGTCGCGATGCCACGAGTAGCCACCCGCGGTGTTCGAGACAATGCCGAAGTAGGTGTCGTTGCCGAGGTAGTTGATCCACGGCACGGGCGTGTCCGGTCGGGTGATCACGTATTCCCGGCGATCGTCGTCGAAGTGGCCGTAGCGCATGCGGTTTACTTTACCGGTTTAGTACCGGTAAGACCATGGGCTGAAGGGTGCCGGCCGACTGCCCATGGTAACCACCTACCAGATCTCGTGCGCAACCTCCGCGACAAGCTCGAGCTTGCGCTCCTGCACGTCCTCGTTGATCAGGTTCGCACCGATGAGCACAGAAGAGAACCCGCATTGCGTGGACAGGCCGAGCCGGTCCTTGCCGACGTAGCGGGCCGCCTCGTTCACCCGGGCGGTCAGCCCCTCGCGAGACTCCAGCTCAGTCGCCTTGCTCGAGACCATGCCAAGCACCACGCCCTTGTCGTCAGGAAGCTTCGCGAGCGGCTCAAACGTGCCGGATCGCTCGTCCTCGTACTCCAGGAGGAAGACGTCGAAGTTGGTCAGCCGGTTGAAGAGCGCCTCGGCGGTGAGGTCGTAGCCGCCGGTGGCGATCCACTGGCTCAGGTAGTTCCCCTTGCACAGGTGCAGCCCGAAAGTTACACCGGGGACCTCGCCGACCGTGTTGAGGATGTCGGCGCCCTCGGTGAGGGTCCGCTGCGTCGGCATGCCCAGGTTCTCGCGAATCTCCTGGTTTTCCGGGTCGACCAGGGTGCCGAAGTCCGGCGAGTCGATCTGGATGTAGGTGCAGCCGAGCTGGGCGAGCGCCTCGCACTCGGCGCGGATGATCGCGGCCGCGTCGGCGAACATCTCGTAGGCGTCCTTGTAGGCCGCGGTGGACAGCGTCGGCGACCACATCGAGTAGAGGATGAGCGGGCTGGGCAGCGTGACCTTGACCGGCTTGGCCGCCCGCGCGCGGGAATAGGCGTACTCCTCGACGGTCAGCTTCCGCCGCTGGCGGATCTTGCCGGTCACGGTGGTCGGCGCGTGCCAGTCAAAGCCCGGGTTGGTGGCGTTGCGGAAGTGGACGGGCGCGCCCTCTTGCGCGGTGACCCCCTCCAGCTCGCCGATGATCTGGTCAAGGAAGGAGAACCGGCGGTATTCGCCGTCGGTGATGACGTCGAGCCCGACTCCTTCCTGCATGGCGATCGCCTGGTCGACGGCACGGTCCTCGATCCGCTTGAACTCGCGCGCGCTGAGCTGCCCGGACGCGAACGCGTCGCGGGCCTGCGACAGGTACCTCGGGCGCAAGAGTGAGCCAATGACGTCAGAGTGATAGAACCGCTGCATGGTCAGCCTCCTTGACAACGTCGTCTGATGACTACCACCCACCTGCATGCCACCAGCGAACGCGGGAGGTGGCACTTCCCATATTCTTCCCCGCACGCGCCTACGTGCACGTTCGGGCGGAGAACTCCGCGACCGCGAAGGAGGCGGCGGGCAGGGATACCGACTGCGGACGGGCGGTGATGTCCGGGCCCGACGCGGCGAGCAGGGTGACGGGGCACCCGCAGGCGTCCCCGGCGGGAGGGCTGAGCGGGATGCAGGCGGGGGCGGCGCCCAGGTTGGCCGCGATCCGGAGCCGGCCGCGGTGGACCAGTAGCCAGCGGGCGTCCTCGTCGTAGTCGGCTCGCGCCAGGTCCAGCCGCGGGTCGGTCAGTTCGGGCCTGGCGCGGCGCAGCGCGAGCAGCGACCGGGACCAGGACAGCAGCGACCGGTACGGCTCCCGCCCTGGCTGCGTCCAGTCCAGCTTGGAGCGCAGGAACGTCCGCGGGTCCTGCGGGTCGGGGACGTCGGCCGGACCCCAGCCGTGCGCGGCGAACTCCGAGCTGCGGCCTTCGCTCACGGCCGCGGCGAGCGACGGGTCGGTGTGGTCGGTGAAGAACTGCCACGGCGTGTCCGCGCCCCACTCCTCGCCCATGAACAGCATCGGGGTGAACGGCGCGGTAAGCACAAGGCCCGCCGCCGCGCGCAGCAAGCCGTCACGCAGCGGGCCGGCGGCCAGGATCGCGGCGACTCGGTCGCCGGCGGCGCGGTTGCCGACCTGGTCGTGGTCCTGCAGGAAGCCGACGAACCGGTACGCAGGGACCGTGCGCACGTCGATGGGGCGGCCGTGGGTGCGGCCGCGGAATGAGGACCAGGTCCCGTCGTGAAAGTAGGCACGGGTGAGCGTCTTGGCGACCGCCGCGATCGAGCCGAAGTCGCCGTAGTAACCCTGGCGTTCGCCGGTCAGCGCCGCGTGCATCGCGTGGTGGAAGTCGTCGTTCCACTGCGCGGTGAGCCCGAAGCCGCCGGCTTCCCGCGAGGTGATGAGCCGGGGGTCGTTGCGGTCGGTCTCGGCTATGAGCACGGCCGTCCGCCGGGCCGAGGCGGCGAAGGAATCGACCGCGACGGCGAGTTCCTCCAGGACGTGTACCGCGCGGCGGTCCTCGAGCGCGTGCACCGCGTCCAGGCGCAGCCCGTCGAGGTGGTAGTCGCGAAGCCACATCAGCGCGTTGCCGACGATGAAGGAGCGCACCTCGTCCGAGCCGGGCTGGTCCAGGTTCACCGCGGGCCCCCACGGGGTCACGTGCGCCGAGGTGAAGTACGGCCCGAACGCGGCGAGCTGGTTCCCCGGCCCGACGTGGTTGTAGACGACGTCAAGGAAGACCGCCAGGCCCCGGCCGTGGCAGGCGTCGACGAACCGTTTCAGCGCGTCGGGCCCGCCGTATGGCTCGTGCACCGCCCACAGGCAGATCCCGTCGTACCCCCAGCCGTGCCTGCCGGGGAACGCGGCCAGCGGCATCAGCTCCACGACCGTCACGCCCAGGCCGGCGAGGTAGTCAAGGCGGCCGATCGCGGCGTCCAGGGTTCCCTCGGGGGTGAACGTGCCCACGTGCAGTTCGTAGACGACGGCCCCCTGCGGCGGGGCGCCGTGCCAGCCGGAGTCCGTCCAGGCGAACGCGGCGTGGCTGTAAGTCCGGCTCTTCCCCGCGGGCCCGTACGGCTGCCACGGCGATCTCGGGTCGGCCAGCGGCTCGCCGCCGTCGAGCCGGAACGCGTAGTCGGTTCCCGCGGCGGCCGCCACCTCGGCCCGCCACCAGCCAGGCCGCTTGCCCGGCCGCATCGGGTGGACCGCGCCGCCCACCTCCACGTCGGCACGGCCGGCGGCCGGAGCCCACACGCTGAACGCGGTCATCCGCGCACCGGGACGAGCAGCGCCACCGGCAGCCGGCTCGTCAGCTCGGCGAGCGGCGCCCGGCCGCCGGGATAGGCGGCGCCGGCGTAGCCGGCGCCGGCCAGCACGTCCGCCCAGCCGTGCGCGCCATCCGGGGGGGCGGGGAGCGCAAGCGTGGTGCCGGCCCAGCCGCCGCGGCGCCGCAGGGCGGTGGGCAACCTGGTGGCCAGCGTGATCGCGTGTCCGCCGCGGACGAACGCCAGCGCGTGGTCTGCCGCGGGGCCAGCGGCGGCTAGCGGGGTGTAGCTCCCGGCGAACCAGCCGGGGTGGTCCCTGCGCAGCCGCAGCGCGCGGGACGTGACGAGCAGCTTCGCCGCGTCGATGCTTCCGGCGCGCAGCTCCGCGGTCACGTCCAGGCGGCCGGCGTCCAGGTCCGCGAGCAGCGACCGGCGCCGGGCGAAGTCCACGGGACGGCGGTTGTCCGGGTCGACCAGGGACAGCCCGGCCAGCTCGCATCCCTGGTACACGTCCGGCACGCCAGGCATGGTGAGCTGGACGAGCTTGGCGCCGAGCGAGTTCGCGACCGCGCCGGACGCCAGGGCGGCGGCGAACGCGGCGATCGAGTCGCGCAGGCCGCCGTCGGCGAGGACCGACGTCGCCATGCCCTGCACCGCCGCCTCGTAGCGCTGGTCGACGCGGGACCAGCAGGTCCGCGTCTTCGCCTCGCGCATCGCCTTCTCCAGGTATCCGGCCAGCCGCTTGCCGCCGATGGGCCAGGCGGCCGCCAGGGTCTGCCAGAGCAGGTACTCGATGTCCGGATCGGCGCCGGCCGCGCCCAGCGATCGCGCGCCCTCGTGCCACCGCGCGGCCTGCCGCCCCCAAGCCGCGGGCTGCTCGGCCAGCACCGCCAGCCGGGCGCGAACGTCCTCCTGGCGTTTGGTGTCGTGCGTGGACAGCGTGGTCATGGTGGCGGGCCAGCCGGCCGCCAGCCGGCCGGCCTCCGCGTGGAACTCCGCGGGCCGGACGCCGAACCGGTCCGGGTCGCAGCCCACCTCGTTCAGCGAGACAAGCCGGGGCCAGCGGTAGCAGGCGGTGTCCTCTATCCCCTTGGCCAGCACCGGTCCGGTCGTCTGCTGGAACCGGACCGTGAACTCCGCGGCGGACCGGGCGTCGTCGCCGAGCCCGAGCGCGAGGTCGCCCACCACGGCGGCGAGCCAGCGCAGCGGCCCTGGCAGCCGGCCCGAGGCCGCCGACACCGCCTGCGCCACCGCGGCGACCGACGCGGCCGACGGCTCCTCGCCCGCCGCCGCGTATGCCCGGTACACCTCGAAGCTGGCGATCACCTCGGTCAGCACCGTGCGCGCGGCCTCGAAGCTGACATCTGGCCGCAGGGCGCAAAGCAGCCGGGCGAGCCGCGCCACCTCGGGCGCCAGCCCGCCACGGGCGACCTGGAGCTTGGCCGCGTAGGCGACCTCGGTGAACGCGGGCACCCCGCGCCCCGCGCCGTCGAACCGCGCGTATTCCCCCGCGAGGCCGCCCGCGCCGTCCGGGTCGATGAACAGCCCGTCGGCCAGCCGGAGCGCGTCGTAGCCCGTCGTGCCCGCGCACGGCCAGTCCGCGGGCAGCCGCTCGCCGACCGCCAGGATCTTCTCCGCGACCACCCAGGCCCCGCCGGTCTGCGCGGCCAGCCGCCGCAGGTACCCCCTGGGGTCGGCGAGCCCATCCGGGTGGTCCACCCGCAGGCCGTCCACAAGCCCCTCGGCGACCAGCCTGAGGATCACCTGGTGCGTGGCGTCGAACACGGCCTGGTCCTCCACCCGGACCGCGATCAGCCCGGAGATGTCGAAGAACCGCCGCCAGTTCAGCTCTGTCGCGGCGTCCTGCCAGCTCGCCAGCCGGTAGTGCTGCGCGTCGAGCAGGCGGGGCAGCGGCAGCCTGGCGGTACCCGGCCGCAGCGGCAGCTCGTATTCCAAATAGCGCAGCACCGGCTCGCCGCCGGGTCCGGCGCCCGCGCCGCCCGGATCGACCATCAGGTCGGGCAGGCAGGAGGCGACGGATCCAGCCAGCACAGGCAGCACCATCCGCCCGCCGCCCGCCGCCCAGTCGATGTCGAACCAGTTCGCGTGGGCCGACTCCGGTCCCTCGCCGAGCACCGACCATAGCTGCCGGTTCAGTGACAGCCTCCTGGGGAACGCCATGTGGTTCGGCACGATGTCGGCGACGATGCCGACCCCGGCGGCGTGCAGCCGCGCCGCCATCGCACGGAACCCGTGCTCGCCGCCCAGTTCCTCACGGATGCGCGAGTGGTCGGTGACGTCGTAACCGTGCCGCGACCCCGGCACCGCCGCGAGCACCGGCGACAGGTACGCGTGGGTGACGCCAAGATCCGCGAGATACCCCGCGAGCTGGCCCGCCTCCGCGAACCCGAATTCCGGTGTGAGCTGGAGCCGGTACGTAGAGCCCGGCGTGGTGGGCACCGTCACGTTCCCCCCGCAGGTTCGCTTCTCACCTCACAGGGGTTCCCAGCTATGAGTCTTCCGAACGTGTCGCGGCGACTGCGATGAGCCACAGGCCGCGCGCCGGCACCATTACGACGCCGTGTAGTCTCAATGAGGTGCCCGGCCTCCCGCGGGCCGGAAGGTGGTTCCATCCCAGGTGAGCGCGGTTAACATCCGTCACCAGGTTGACACGGCGGCTGCGGAGCGGCCGGGGCAGCTGACCCGCGCGGCCGCGAAGATACGCGCGTACGTGGCACTGTGCAAGCCCAGGATCGTCGAGTTGCTGCTGATCACCGCGGTGCCGACGCTCTTCCTGGCCTACCGCGGGCTCCCTTCGCTGCTCGTGACGGTCGCCGTGGTCATCGGCGGCGCGCTCGCCGCGGGCAGCGCCAACGCGCTCAACTGCTACGTCGACAGGGACATCGACGTCATCATGCGGCGGACCAGCGGCAGGCCGCTGGTCACGCACACCGTGGCGCCGCGGTCGGCGCTCGTTTTCGGCCTCGTGCTCGGCGTGGCATCGGTCGCGCTGTTCGCGGCGGCCACGAACCTGCTCGCGGCCGGGCTGACGCTGGCGGCCATCGTCTACTACGTCGTGATCTACACCATGCTGCTCAAGCGGCACACCGCACAGTCGACGTTGTGGGGCGGCGCATGCGGGGCGGCGCCCGTGCTGATCGCCTGGGCGGCGGCCGCCGGGAGGCTGGCCTGGCCGGCCGCGCTGCTGTTCGCGGTGGTGTTCTTCTGGCAGCCGCCGCACTTCTGGGCGCTCGCCGTCAAGTACCGCGACGACTACCGCCGGGCGGGCATCCCGATGCTTCCCGTGGTGGCGTCCGTTCGCCGCGTGCTCGCGGAGTCCGTGGTGGACAGCTGGCTGATGGTGGCCTCCTCGCTGGCGCTGTGGCACTGGGCCGGCCCGGTCTACGGCGTCACCGCGGCTACCGCCGGCGCCGCGTTCCTTTACGAGGTGCACCGGCTCTACCGCGCGTCCCGCGGCGCCGGCGAGCGCCCGGTCGCCACCATGCGCCTGTTCCACCTGTCGGTGGTCTACCTCACGCTGCTGTTCGCCGCCGTCGCGGTGGGCGCTGTCGTCCGGTAGGCATTACGGCCTGTCAGGCGGCGGCCTCGGCGCCGCGGGCTAGACTCCGGGGGTGATCCTCATCCTGGCGGGGGTGGCGGGCAGCGGCAAGACGACCGTCGGGCTGCTGCTCGCGCGGTCGCTGCACTGGCGCTTCGAAGACGCCGACTCGCTGCACCCGGAAGCCAACGTGGCGAAGATGCATGCCGGGATCCCGCTTACCGACGAGGACAGGGCGCCGTGGCTGCGCGCCGTCGCGGACTTCATGGACGCTCAGATCGCCGCGGGGCAGTCGTGCGTGCTGGCCTGCTCAGCCCTGAAGCGGGCCTCCCGTGATCTGCTGCTGTCCGGACGCCCGGCGGCGACGATGGTCTTCCTGCAGGTCGGCCGCGACGTCCTGGACCGCCGCCTGGCGGCCAGGCAAGGGCACTTCTTCCCGCGGGGGCTGCTGGCGAGCCAGCTTGAGACCCTCGAGCCGCCCCAGCCTGACGAGCGGGTTCAGACCGTGCTTCCCGAGGGCGGCCCCGCGCAGACCTCGGCCAAGATCGTCACGCTGCTCCTGCCTGGCCCCGGAGGCGCGCCGCGGCCTGACGCGACGTGAACGACCGTCGCCCGCGCGGCGCCGCGGGCGTAGCCTGGATCGGTGAAGCTGACGCTGGACCTGCACGACATCTACAACCAGGGCGATGAGATCGAGCGCGTGCTCAAGCGCAAGTTCGACGAGGCGGTCGCGAAGAAGGCGCCGGTGCTCGAGATCATCCCCGGCAAGGGCAGCGGCCAGCTCAAGAAGCACGTGCTGCGGTTCCTCGAACGCGAGGACATCAAGCCGCTGTACCACAGGGTGGAGAAGGACTCCAAGAACTTCGGCCGCCTGTTCGTGCACTTCCGCTGGACGCAGAGCCGGTCACGCCGGTAGCCGGGCCGCGATCCCGTCGAGCACGCAGCCCAGGCCGAACTCGAACCTGTCGTCCCTGGTCTCCGCCGCATCCGGGTCGATGCCCGCGTCCATGATCCGCACCAGGTGCGGGTACCGCCCCGACTCCCTGATCCGCCGGTCGAACTCGGCGAAGAACGTGGCGAGCTCGCCTTCGGTCATCGCGGTCGCGGCGGCCTCGGCGCTGCGCTGCCACCGGATCTCCTGGACCTCGCGCAGGGCCGCGCCCGCCACGTAGGTCCAGACGGTCATCAGGACCCACATAGTGGTGGCGATGTCCAGGCCCAGCCCGTCGACCGCGGCTATCAGGCGTTCGGCGTTCCGCGCGTCGTTCGGGCCCGACGGCGGGCCGATGCCGATGAAGTCGATGGCCCACGGGTGCCTGAGCAGCACGGCCCGCATGGCGTGTGCGTATCCGCTCAGGTCCGCCCGCCAGTCTCCGGATGGTTCCGGCGCCTCCGCCTGCGCCCATACCCGCTCAAGCATCGACTGGAGCAGTGCCTCCTTGGACTCGACGTACCAGTACAGCGACATCGTGCCCAGGTTGAGCTCGCGGGCGATCCGCCGCATGCTGACCGCATCGGTTCCCTCGGCGTCGGCGACGGCGACCGCCGCGGCGACGATGCCTGCTGCCTCCAGCCCGCGAGCGCGGCGGCCCGGACGGCCGCCGTGCTCGCGGCGCCTGCTGACGTGCTCGGCGATCTGCCCCTCGCGCCTGACTTCGTGCCGGTCGCGCGGATTCGCGCCGAAGAACGGGCGCAGCGGAACGAAGAAGTCGTCCTCGTCCTGAACCACGATCGCACCTCACCAACGATCGGCTGGAAGCCGGAAGCATTGCTTGTCGTACACCGTACTGCTATGGTACATCGTACGACCTAGTACAGCGTACGAGAAAGCTGGGAGGACCTGATGAGCGAGGCGCCCGCCATCGAGGCGGACGGACTGGTCAAGCACTTCGGGAAGACGAGGGCCCTGTCCGGACTGGACATGGGGGTCCCCGTCGGCACTGTCTACGGGCTGCTCGGCCCGAATGGCGCGGGGAAGACGACGGCGGTCCGCGTGCTCGCCACGCTGCTGAAACCGGACGGCGGCCGGGCGCGCGTCCTCGGCGCGGACGTGGTGACCCACGCCGCGGCGGTCCGCAGGACCATTGGGCTCACCGGCCAGTACGCGGCGCTCGACGAGTACCTCACCGGCCGGTCGAACCTGATCATGATCGGCCAGCTCAGCCGGCTCGGCGCGAAGGCGGCGAGGCGGCGGGCGGACGACCTGCTCGCGCGCTTCGGCCTGACCGACGCGGCGAGCAGGGCGGTCAAGACGTACTCGGGGGGCATGCGGCGCCGCCTCGACCTGGCCGCAAGCCTCATCGGCCACCCGGCGGTGCTGTTCCTCGACGAGCCCACCACCGGCCTCGACCCAGGCGCCCGCGCGCTGATGTGGGAGATCATCCGCGAGCTCGTGGCGGACGGCACGACGCTCCTGCTCACCACGCAGTACCTGGACGAGGCCGACCAGCTGGCCGGCCGGATCGCGGTCATCGACGGCGGCAAGGTCATCGCCGAGGGCACCCCCGCCGACCTCAAGGCCTCGCTGGGCGGGCAGCGGGTGCTGCTCACGCTGGCCGACGCGGCGGACATCGCGGCCGCGGAAGCGGCCCTCGAGCGGTTCACCACGGGCTCGATCATCCCGAACGGGCACGCCCGGCTCCTGGAACTCCCCGTGGCTGCCGTCGGCGGGCTGGCGACCCAGGTGCTGCGCGCCCTTGACGCCGCGGGGATCGCGGTGACCGACATAGCGGTCCGCAGCGCGTCGCTCGACGACGTCTTCCTCACCCTGACCGGCCACGGGGCCGAGGAGAGCGGGACCGGGGAGAAGAAGGAGGTGACGGTATGACGACCGCCGCGGGCACGCTCACCCCGCCGGGCCTCACCGGGTGGCGGGACCTGCCGGCTCAGTTCACGAACGATGTGTGGGTGCTGACCAAGCGCAGCATCGCCCGCATCCGGCGCGAGCCGGAAACGCTGTCCGAGGTGACGATACAGCCGGTGATGTTCGTGCTGATGTTCGCCTACGTGTTCGGCGGCGCCATCGCCATACCGGGCGGCGGGAGCTACCACGAGTACCTGATCGGAGGCATGCTCGGAATGGGACTGGCGCAGACCGCGCCAGGCACCGCGGTCGCGGTCGTCACCGACATGTCCACCGGCCTGATCGACCGGTTCAGGTCGCTGCCGATGTCACGCGCCGCGGTGCTCACCGCCAGGACCATCGCGGACCTGCTGACGCAGGTGATCGGGGCCGCCGTGGTGGCCGGCGTCGGACTCGCCATCGGCTGGCGGGTGCACACGGGCGCCGGCGACGTGATCGAGGCGTTCGCGCTCGCGCTGCTCTTCGGGTACGCGTTCACCTGGGCGGGCGTGTGCCTCGGCATGCTGCTGCGGAGCCCGGAGGCGGCACAGCAGACCGGGTTCGTGATCTTCCTGCCGATGACGTTCATCTCGAGCGCGTTCGTGCCCACTCAGGGCATGCCCGGCTGGCTGCAGCCGGTCGCGGAGTGGAATCCGATGTCCTCGCTGGCCGCCGCGTGCCGTCAGCTGTTCGGCAACCCGAACCCGGCGGCCGCCGTGCACGCCTGGCCGACCCAGCACCCCGAACTGGCCGTGCTCTGCTGGTCGCTGGCGATGCTCGTGGTCTTCGCGCCGCTCGCGGTGCGCCTGTACCGCAACAAGGCCAGGTGAGGCGGCGGACGGACGGCCGTCACAGCATGAAGTTCAGGCCCGAGGGCATCGCCGGCGGGCCTGAACTGACGCGCGTGTCGGCGATCTTGGCGTGCCGCTGGGTGGAAATCGGCCGGCAGGGAACACAATAGCGTCAGGGAAGCTACTCATACCCGTACACATCCGACTGAGACCAGAGGGAGGCGACAATGCGATTCCATCACACGGCTCGCCGGATCTTCCTAGCTCCGGCGCTCGGCCTGGCGGTCGCCGCAGCGGTCACAGCCTGCTCAAGCGGCGCAAGCTCGACCACACCGCCCGCGACTTCGCCGCCGGCGACCAGCGCGCCGGCCAGCACCAGCGCCAGCGGCGGTTCATCGGCCACGATCGCGACGATCACAGCCAACTGGGAGGCGTTCTTCAGCTCGTCGACGCCCGACAGCAAGCGTGTCGAACTGCTCCAGAACGGGCAGACCTTCGCCGCCGCGGTCACCGCGTTCTCCACGAGCCCGCTGGCGTCAGCGGTCTCCGCGAAGGTGGTCTCGGTGACGCTGACCTCGCCCACGCAGGCGACCGTCAAGTACGACCTCACGGCCGGGGGCACGTCAGTGGCCAGCGGCGCCACCGGAGTCGCCGTGCTCGAAGGCGGTGTCTGGAAGGTTGGCGACGCCAGCTTCTGCGGACTGCTCCAGCAAGGGGCGGCGGTCCTTAACATCCCGATGCCGTCGGCATGCAAGTCAGCCGGCTGAGCCGACCTCGAGCCGGCCCGGCGGGCGCCGGGCGCTACCGGGCGAGCTCGGTAGCGCTCGCCGCGCTCTGCACGATTCTTTTCCTGACATTTCTCGACAACACCATTGTGTCGGTCGGGCTCGGCAAGCTCCAGACCGATCTGCACGCGAGCGTCGCGGACCTGCAGTGGGTAGTCGGCGCTTACGCCCTCGCGTTCGCCAGCATCATGCTGGCCTGCGGGATGATCGGGGACGAGCTCGGCCGCAAGAAGGTCATGCTGACCGGAGCCGGGGTGTTCTGCGCCGGCTCGGTGCTGTGCGCCCTCGCGCCGAACGCGCAGGTGCTGATCGCCGGGCGCGCCATCATGGGCCTGGGCGCGGCGGCGAGCGAACCGGGCACCCTGTCGGTGCTGCGGCACATCTTCGAAGACGGGCGGGCCCGCGCCCGGGCGATCGGCATCTGGGCGGCCGTCTCCGGGCTCGCGCTCGCCCTCGGGCCAGTGATCGGCGGCGCCCTCATCGGTGTCTGGAGCTGGCGCGGGATCTTCTGGTTCAACCTGGCCTTCGGGCTGGCCGCGCTGCTTGTCGCCGCGGTCGTGGTGCCGGAGAGCGCGGATCCGCGCGCCGGGCGCGTGGACACCGCAGGCACGCTGCTCGGCGCTGGCGCGCTCGCGGCCCTGATATTCGGCATCATCGACGCGGAGACGTCCGGCTTCGGCGCCACCATCCCGGTGGCGCTGTTCTGCGTGACGGCGGTGCTCGGTGCGGCGTTCGTCTGGCGGGAGCACCGGGCGGCCAACCCGCTGGTCGACCCGCGGTTCTTCCGGCTGCCGCGGTTCACGGTGCCGAACGTCGTCGCGTTCTGCACGTACTTCTCCACGTTCGCGATCTTCTTTTTCACCGCGCTGTACTTCGTGGAGGTCTTCAGCGATTCCGGGTACAAGATCGCGCTCACCTTCGCGCCGATGACGGCGCTGATGATCGCCGCGTCGGTGCTCACCGGCTACTGGACCGCCAGGGCCGGGGCACGCTGGCCCATCACCATCGGGTGCGTGCTGTTCGCCGCGGGACTGCTGCTCACCGACCCGCTGATCAACGAGCATCCCAGCTATCCCCTGCTGGCGGTCACGCTCGCGGTCTGCGGCATCGGCATCGGCATCACGGTCGTGCCGATCACCTCGACCGTGCTGGACGCCGTGCCGTCGGAGCGGTCAGGAATGGCGGCCTCGTTCGCCAACACCAGCCGGGAGATCGGCGCGGTCACCGGTGTCGCGGTCCTCGGCGCGCTCGTGTTCTCCCAGGTCAACGCCAACATAAGCGTCCACCTCCAGCAGCTGAACCTGCCCGCCGCGCAGAAGGCGGCGATCTTGCCGTACAAGGCGATCATCATTCAGTTCATCGAGACCGGGCAGGCCACCGGCATTACCGCCAGCAACTACAACACGCACAGCGGGATTGTCGGCGAGGTGATCGGGGCCGCGTACCAGGCGTTCGGCGACGGCGTGCACGCGGCGCTGTACCTGGCGGCCGCCCTGATGCTGTGCGCGGCGGCCCTCGCAGCCATTACGCTGCGTAAGGATACGGTCCGCTCTTGACAGGACCGTCTTCCTGAGGGATGCAAGTAGGTGGACGGCAACGACGCACGGCCACCCCGCGATAGCGCCGCGCATTCCCGGTGCGCAGGAAGACGCGCAGGAAGACGCGCAGGAAGAGAGGCTGCCTTGCGCTGCTACGCCCCGAGCACATCCGCCATCGCGGCGGTGCTCCTCGTCGGTTACCTCACCGTGCGGCACATCGCCGGGCACGCACTGGCCGGCTCGGGAGGCGCCGGGCTGGCCACCACCGTCGTCATCGTCCTCGGCTGCTGCCTGCTCGCCGCCGGGCTCGCGGTGGTCAGCGCCACGACGATCCGGCGGCGCCGGGCCGCCGCCGGCGGTTGCCTGACCTGCCGGCACCCCTGCCAGGAGCCCGTCACCATGCGGTCCCGCGGTGATGCCTCTTCCGTCGCCCCAGTCCCGCCCGCACCGGCATGGCCGGACCGTCCGCTCACCCGCGCGGCGCTGCCTGTCGCGGTGATTCCGCGGCGGCGGCCCGCGGGTACAGGCGGTCGCCGATGACATCGACCGTCTCGGGCACGGCGCCGTAGCGGCGCCTGATCACGTCCGCGATCAGCCCCGTCCAGCCTGTCTGGTGGGAGGCGCCGAGCCCGGCGGCGTTGTCGCCATGGAAGTACTCGCTGAAACAGATGTTGTCGCGCCATCGCGGGTCGTGCTGCAACCGGTCCACCCGCCCGAAGCACGGCCTGCGCCCGTCGGCCCCGCGGGTGAAGATCGAGATGAGCCGGCCTCGCAGGTCGTCGGCGATCTCGCGCAGCGTCATGTCCCGGCCCGACCCCGTCGGGTACTCCACGACGAGTTCGTCGCCGAAGAACATGTGGTACCTCAGCAGGCAGCTGATCACCAGGTAGTTCAGCGGGAACCAGATCGGCCCGCGCCAGTTCGAGTTCCCGCCGAACATGCTCGTCGTCGACTCGGCGGGCTCGTAGTCGATGGTCGCGGTGACCCCCTCCAGGCGCAGGACGTAGGGCTGATCGCGGTGGATGGCGCTCAGCGAGCGCAGGCCGTACTCGGAAAGGAACCGTGACTCGTCGAACAGCGACCTGAGCAAGACGAGCAGCCGGTCCTTCCCCACCACGCTGAGCAGCAGCCGTTCGGTGCCGCCGTCGCCGTCTCGCAGCAGCCCCTGCTCCCTGAGCCTGGCGACGTCCGCCAGGCCCTGCCGGTCGAGGAAGTCCGCGAACTGCTTGCCGAACTTCATCGCGTTGCGCATCATCGCCTCATCGACGATGGCGATCGCGAGCAGCGGGATCATGCCGACCATGGAGCGCGCCTTGACCGGGATGACGGCGCCGCTTGGCAGCGAAAGCTGGTCGTAGAACATGCCGTCCGTGTCGTCCCACAGCGCCCTGCCCTCCAGGGCCTCGGCGATGGCCGCGTAGTGCTCGAGGAACTTGAGCACGAGGTCGGCGCCCTGGCGGCGGCCGTTGCGCTGCAGTATGGAGGCGATCAGGGCCATCGACAGCGCGTAGAACGCCATCCAGCCGGTCGCGTCCGACTGCTCGAGCACGGCACCTGGCGGCAGGTGAGAGCGGTCGATCGGGCCGATGTTGTCCAGGCCGAGGAAACCGCCCTCGAACAGGTTGTTGCCCCGCAGGTCTTCCCTGTTGACCCACCAGGTGAAGTTGACCAGCAGCTTGTCGAAGATCCGGGAGAGAAAGTCCAGGTCACGCCCGCCATCCAGGGCGAAGACCTCGAGCGCCGCCCAGGCCTGCACCGGCGGGTTCACGTCCCCGAAGTCCCACTCGTAGGCAGGGAGCGCGCCGTTGGGATGCTGGAACCACTCCCGGCACAGCACGACGAGCTGGTACTTGGCGAACCCGGGGTCCACGTGCGCCAGGCTCACGCAGTGAAACGCCAGGTCCCAGGCCGCGAACCAGGGATACTCCCACTTGTCGGGCATCGACATGATGTCGAACGCGTCGAAGTTCCGCCATCGCGCGTTCCTGTTCAGGGCGCGCTCCGGCGGCGGGGATGGCTGCGCCGGGTCGCCCTCGAGCCAGGTCGCGACGTCGTAGTTGTAGAACTGCTTGCACCACAGCATCCCGGCGAAGGCCTGGCGCATGATGCTGGCCTCGTCCGCCGTGGCGCCGGCCGGGGTGAGGGCGGCGTAGAACTCGTCCGCCTCAGCTCTGCGGTCCGCGACGATCGCGTCGAAATCTGCCCCGAACGGAGCCGTGCCGCCTGCCATCCCCCTCGGCCGCAGGCGCAGCCGGATCTCGGCCGTGCCGCCAGGTTCCACGGTCAGCTGGTACCAGAACGAGCACTTGGTGCCGGCCTGGTCCGGATTGACGGTGGCCTTGCCGCTGACCACATGGTCGTTGATGCCGTCCTTCGGGTAGGGCGTGGCCGGAGCGGACCCGAAGAGCCGCTCGCTGTTCGTCTCGTTCTCGCAGAACAACAGGGCCGGCTTCGCGCCGCCCGGCCCGTCGGCGCCGACCAGCTCGAGCGGTCCGAGAAAAGGGTGCTCGATTCGCACGGCGACCCCCGCCCCCGCCCCCGCCTCCTTGTTCTTGCTGTTATCAGCCGTGGTCAGCATCGGCCTGGGTGCGCCGGTCTCCCAGGACCATGTGTTCCTGAACCACACGGTCGGCAGGACGTGCACCGTGTCGGAGTCCGGGCCGGCGTTGGTCACGCTGATCACCATCAGGACCTCGGCCGCGTCCTCGGACTTGGCGTAGCCGACCTCGGCGATCCAGTACCTGTCGTGGTCGAAGATCCCGGTGTCGAGGATCTCGTACTCGGGGTCGCGCCGGTCCCGCCTGGAGTTCTCCAGCCGCAGCTTGTCGTAGGGGAAGGCCGCCTGCGGGTAGTGGTAGCGCCACAGGTTCCAGGCATGGCTGGGCACCGCGTCCAGGTACCACCAGTGCTCCTTGACGTCTTCGCCGTGGTTGCCCTCAGGCCCGCCCAGGCCGAACAGCCGTTCCTTCAGGTAGGGGTCGCGCCCGTTCCACAGGGCGAGCCCAAGGCAGAGCCGCTGCTCCACGTCGCAGAACCCGGCCAGGCCGTCCTCGCCCCACCGGTACGCCCGGGAACGGGCATGGTCGTGCGGCAGGTAGTTCCACGCGTCGCCGTCACCGCTGTAGTCTTCGCGTACCGTGCCCCACTGCCGTTCGCTGACGTACGGTCCCCACGTGTACCACGGACTCGCCTGCCGCAGCCCCTCCTCAAGTCGCCCGAAACCGGCGACCCGCTCACCTTCTACGGTCATGGGCGTACGCTATCGCGGGCCTGTCAGGCAACGGCCCGCATTTGCGGTCACCACCATGCACCAGGCCGCCAGCCACGGAGCACGCCGCTACCGCGGACTGGCCAGGACCCGCCTCGACCATGCCTTCATGGCGTCGCCCTCAACCTCATCCGGCTGCACGCCTACTGGAACGGGCATCCGCTCGACCGGCAGCGGACCAGCCACCTCGCCCGCCTCGAACTCAGCCTCGCCGCATAAGCGTATAAGTCACCAGGGTCACCATGCTGGCCGCCAGGGCTCAGATCTTCGTGTGTAGTTCGACCCCTCCCAGGGGGCCGAACTACACACGAAGACGCGGCCGTGCCTGCCGGCGGACCTTCCGAGTGCTTCAGGCGCCAATTCGGGCCGCCTCGCTGAGGCGGCCGGGACCGCAGTGACACGATGGCAAGCCCCGGGCCCCGCACAAACCACTGGCTCGTGCCGCGTCTTGGGCCAGATGCGCGGCCACCCCGGTTCAATCGGGCCAGCTGCGCAGGTGTCCCAGTCACGTGACGTGGCAGGCGGCGCGGGGCACCGCCTGCCTCTGGGATTCCCGGCCAGGGCCGCCGTCAGGTGGAGATGTCGGGATACGGAAGGGAGAAGTGCGACAGGCGCTGCGCGTACTCGAGCTGGAAGCCGAGCGGCCCGGCGTGATCGCGCTCGAACATCGCGATGAACAGGGTCAGCGTCAGGAACGGGTGCGCGCCCAGCTCGAACAGCCTGGGGTAGTCATGCGTGGCAAGCGCCTCGCGCCCGGCGTCGTCGAACTTCAGCCAGGTGGAGCACTCGCCGCCGTGCACGTTGAGGATCGCGTTCGCGCGCTCGGCTTCCCACCACTGCACGGTCTCACGCGGCTCCGACCGGTAGCGCTCCACGAGTTCCGGGTCGCGGTCGACGGTGTAGAGGAACTTGTTCAGCAGGTACTTGCTCATGCGCCAGCCCCGTTCGGGTACCAGGTGAAGTAGGCCTCCATCGTGTGGAACAGGTCGAGCGTGTCCACGTAGTCGGCCTTCTCGCCGGCGCCTGCCACGCCCATCATCAGCATGAAGTCGAGGAACCCGTGCGTGGCGTTGCCCGGCAGCCAGAGGCTGTCAAGCGACACCTCGCCGAGCGCCTTCTCGATGTCGCCGTTGGCGATCCACTCGACCGCCTTGCGGTCGAACTCGGGGTCCGGGCCGTGCGGGCCGAACTGGCGGGGACCGCCGAGCTCAAGCGACAGGTGGCCGGTCCCGATGATCGCGACCCGCTGGTCGGCCGGCCAGGATTCGACCAGCTCCCTGATCGTCTGGCCGAGCTTGACGTACCGCTTGGGCTGCGGCAGCGGCGGAGCGAAGATGTTCGTGTAGACCGGCACGATGGGCAGGTCGGCCTGCGGCCGCAGCGTGATCATGGGGCAGGTGACGCTGTGGTCGATGCGCAGCTCGTTGCTGAACGCGAGGTCGAAGCCAGCGTCGAGGCCGCTGCGCAGGATGTGCGCCGACAGGTCCTCCTGCCCCCGGAAGAACATCCGCGGCAGGCCGAACTCGCGTTCCTCGTTGTACCAGTTGGCGTCGTAGAACGGCGCCTTGCCGACGAGGAACTGCGGCATGTTGTCGAGCCAGATCTGGTGGAAGTGGTCGCTGCCCACCAGCACCAGGACGTCCGGGTTGGCCCTGGTGAGGGTCTCGCGGAACGAGGTGATCTTGGCGACCCACTCGTCGGCGAACGGCGGCCGCTCCGCCCCCGTCGACGTGGACGCGCGATAGTAAAAAGGGTGGTGGGTCGAGGCGATGACCGCTGCGATGGTCGCCATGGCGGCTCCCTTGCCGTGTGTGTCCTACAGGGGGATGCGGAGCAGGGTTAAGCGGAACAGGGTTACTCGGGCTTCGGCGTCACGTACGTGGCGTTCCTGTCCACATGCAGGTAGATATCGTTGGCGATCGGCATCCGCTGCTCCTCGGCGAGCTGGCCGAGCAGCCCCGCGGTCCTGGCGAGCAGCGCGAAGCCGCGCAGCATCTCCAGCGGCAGGCCGAGGTCGGCGAGGACCGCGCCGCAGACGCCCGCGCCGTTCAGCGGCAGCGTCCGGCCGAGCACCTGCGGGTGGACACGGCCGATCGCCTCGAACAGGCGCAGGTGCGGGCCGCGCACGCCCTCCTCGGTGGCGATCTGGATCAGCCGGGGGGTGCGCGGGTCGCGGACCTTGTGCACCGGGTGCCCGATGCCGGGGACGAACTTCTTCGCGGCCCGCGCCTTCTTGACCGCGTCCAGCGCGAGCGCGTCGAAGCCAGCGTCGTCGGCGGGGACCTCGCCGGCTTCCGCCAGCGTCGCGCCGAGGAACTGCCCGCAGTCCTCGGTGACGCCGAGGAACCGGGATCCGCTGCCAAGCAGGCCGGCCGCGAGCGCGCCCTGCAGCGAGTCCGGGGCGGACAGGTAGGTCAGCCGGGCGGCGATGGCGGTCGGCGTGAAGCCGTGGTCGGCGAGCGCGACGAGCACCGACTCGAAGACCCGCACCTGCGACGGCGACGGGCGACGCTGGGTCACCATCCACAGCGTCAGCTCGCCGAAGCCGACCTTGCCCATCAGGTCCTGCGCCAGGTCCTGGCCGAGCAGGGTGATCGTGTCGGCGTCCGAGGTACCGAGCGACGTCGG
>DAHVAN010000322.1 GCA_027314595.1 Actinomycetota bacterium
GCACTTCGAGCGGCTGGAGCTGAACCGGCCGGCCGCGGGCACGGTCCCGGCGGCCGGGGTGTTCGGCCGGTTCGAGGCGGACAGGTGCAACGAGATCTGGACCGGCGACGCGCTCCACGGCCCGGTCATCGCCGGCCGCAAGACCTACCTGTTCGCGTTCATCGACGACAGGTCACGGGCGGTGATGGCCGCCCGGTTCGGGTTCAGCGAGGACACCGTCCGGCTGGCCGCCGCGCTGCGCCCGGCGCTGGCCTCCCGCGGCGTCCCCGAGTCTGCGTTCGTGGACAACGGCTCGGCGTTCGTCGACTCGTGGCTGCTGCGCGCGTGCGCGGTGCTGGGCATCAGGCTGATCCACTCCACGCCGCGCAGGCCGCAGGGGAAAGGGAAGATAGAAAGATTCTTCAGGACTGTCCGCGGCCAGTTCCTGGCCGAGATCACCGGGGAGATAGCCGGGCAGATCAGCGGCCTGGCCGAGCTCAACAAGATGCTCGCAGCCTGGGTCGAGACCGTCTACCACCTCACCCCGCATTCGGAGACCGGCCAGCCGCCGCTGCGCCGCTGGCGGGACGGCATCCCGGTGCCGCTGCCGCTGCCGTCGCCGGCGCAGCTGCGCGAGGCGTTCTTGTGGTCGGAACACCGGACCGTGACCAAGACCGCGACGGTGTCCCTGCACGGCAACACCTACTCCGTCGATCAGCTGCTGGCCGGCCGCAAGGTCGAGCTTGTCTTCGACCCGTTCGACCTGACCGTCATCGAGGTCCGCCACCGCGGCCAGTCCCACGGCGCCGCCGTCCCGTTCAGCATCGGGCGGCACTCCCACCCCAGGGCAAAACCGGAGCAGCCCGGCCAGGCCCCCGAGCCGACCGGCATCAGCTACCTGGACCTCATCGGCGCCACCCACGACAGCCTGCTCGGCGAGCGGATCAGCTACACCGCCCTCATCAGCGCCGCCGCCGGCGACGCCGGCGCGGGCAGCGCCAGGCAGCAGAAAGAACAGGAGCAAGACGCCCGTGGATGACTTCCGGCAGGTCTTCAGCCTTGACCAGCTCACCGGCGACGACACCGTCACCCTGGCCCGCGCCGCCGCCGAGGCGATCCGCGGCCTGAACCACGCTACCCGTCACCAGGCCGGACTGGACCAGCCATCGGCCGCCTACGACATCCTGGGCGCCCTGTCCCTGGCCGCCGCCCGCACCGGGCAGGCCCTGGCCCAGATCACCCGCTACCTCGACCAGGCACTGGCCGCCCGGCAGCTCGGCCACGACCGTGGCGAAGACCCTGCCCCGTCCGTTGACGCCGCAGCCGTTTTCCTCGACGACGCCCGCCTGTCCGCTGCCGCCCTGGCCGGCGACCTGGACGCCGCCCAGCAGCAGCTCGCCCTCATCAACGGCCGCCCCGGCCACCGCAACCCCAAGGACCAGCCATGATAGACAAGCTGCAAGCCCACTACGGGTTTACCCGGATGCCGTTCGGCCGCGACCTGGCCCCCGGCATGCTGCACCGCCACGCCGCCCACGGCGAGGCCGCCGCCCGGATCACCTGGTGCGTGGCCGGCAAGGCCCTCGGCGTCATCACCGGCGAAGTCGGCGCCGGCAAGACCGTAGCCGCCCGGTCCTCCCTCGCCGGCCTGGACACCGCCCGGCACACCGTCATCTACCTGCCCGACCCCACCGTCGGGGTCCGCGGCATCCACCACGCCATCGTCTCCTGTCTCGGCGGCCGGCCCGCCCACGGCACCGCCGCGCTCACCGCCCAGTCCGCCGGCGCGCTAGCCGCCGAGCACGCCGAACGCGGCCGCACCCCCGTCCTGGTCATCGACGAAGCCCACCTCCTGCAAGCCGACCAGCTTGAGTCCGTCCGCATGCTCACCAACCACGCCATGGACTCCGCCGCCGTGTTCGCCTGCCTGCTCATCGGCCAGCCCACCCTGCGGCGCCGGCTCAAACTCGGCCAGCTCGCCGCCCTCGACCAGCGGATCGCCGTCCGCTACCACATGAACGGCATGACCCTGGAAGAAACCAGCAGCTACCTCAAGCACCACCTGGCGCTCTCCGGAAGGTCCGACACCCTGTTCTCCGACGACGCGGCCGCCCTCATCCACCAGACATCCCGCGGCTACCCCCGCGCCGTCAACAACATCGCCGTCGCGACCCTGCTCGCCGCGTTCACCGCGGGCAAGGCCATCGCCGACGAATCCTCCGCCCGCACCGCCGTCACCGAAGTCACGACAGAATGAGCATCCCGCCGACAACCTGAACCCCAAAGCCCCGCCAGCACTCGCTGGCGGGGCTCTGCAACGCCACCAGCGCTCACCACCAATGACGCCAGCAAGCTCACGCCGAACGACGGGCAACACCGTGAACACACCCTCGAGGACGTGCCCCCGCGGATGCCGCACCTGATGAGCTTCGAAGTCGCTCAGCGACGCGAACATCCGACCGCACGCCCCGCACCCACACTGGGCACCCCGAGGCTGCTGGCGCGAATTCACCGACTGACAGACAGCGCAGAACGCCGACTGCGAGCCCGCGTCATCCAGCCTTGACCTACAGGTGAAACACACCACCGCCATAACTGCCCCTGCTCCTCCCGCGCTGCGCGCACTGCGCGCGTTGGCGCTACCAGAACCGCTGCCCAAACCGACTGCCTCAGCCCCACTGCCTCAGCCCTCACGCCACCCGGGCGGCAACTCACCAGCGACGCGCGGCCACCGGCCGTCCC
>DAHVAN010000328.1 GCA_027314595.1 Actinomycetota bacterium
CTCCCGGCTCCGCAGGTCCCGCGGGAGGCTCGTCCGCCGTCCAATGGGGCCCGGGCGGCGGTCCCGCGCCGCGAGCCGGCACCCCAGCCGCGCCGGGGGCACCCGCGCACGGACCGGCGCCGGCCCGCCCCGGTGGTTCGCCGCGCTCTCACCAGAGCCGTCACCGCAAGCCGTCGGCCCGCCGCGCCCGGATGTCCACGCGGCAGCGCACGGCCGCCGCCGTGGTGCTTGTCGTGGGACTGCTCACCATCGGGTTCGCCACGGGTTTCGGCAGCGAGGGATCCGCCGAGCCTACGGTGCAGGCGTTCCTGCTCGACTGGCAAGACGGTAACTACACCCAAGCCGCGGCGCTGACCAGCGGGAATCCCGGCCAGGTGGCCGCGCAGCTGGCCGCCGCCTACGTCGATCTCGACGCGACGGAAACCTTCTTCGCCATGCAGTCGGTCAGGCAGCACGGGTCCACTGCCGTGGCGGTATTCACCGCGACCGTCGACCTCGCCGAGGGCGGGCACCAGTGGACCTACACCGGCCAGTTCGGGCTCACCATGAAGAACGGGCAGTGGCTCGTGGACTGGGCGCCGAACGTGATCAACCCGAGCCTGTCCTCTGGTGAGCGTCTCGCCGTGGTCACGGCGTTCGCGCCGCGTGCGCAGATTGAGGACTCGGCAGGCCAGTCGCTGCTGACGAAGGCGGCCGACTACCACGTAGGCGTGGTTCCGGGCGAGCTGGCGAACCCGGCGCAGACGGCCGCCCGGTTCAGCCAGCTGGCCGGCCTCAACCCCGCGCAGGTGCTCGGCCAGGTCCGGGCCGCGCCGCCGAGCGGGTTTCTCTCGCTGCTGACGCTCGACCCCGCTTCGTTCCGCTCGATGTGGCCGCGGCTGGCCAAGGTGCCAGGCCTGCGCTACGAGCGGAGGTCGGAGCGGCTGTTCCAGTCCGCGGCGGCGCAGGTCGTCGGCTCTGTCGCGACCGAGGACTCGAAGGCGCTGCGCGACGAGGGCGCCGCCTATCAGCCCGGCGCCACAGTCGGCTTGTCCGGACTCGAGCAGAGTTACCAGGACACGCTCGCGGGCACGCCGACCACCTCGGTCGTCGTGGTCAGCCCGGCGGGCCGTGCGGTGGCGACACTGTATTCCTGGGCGGGACGCGCAGGCATCCCGGTGCGCACGACGATCGTCAGCCGTGACCAGGCCGCCGCGGGGGCGGCGCTGGCGGCACAGGCCGGTTCGGGCGAGATAGTGGCGGTAGACGCGGCCAACGGCGACATCCTCGCTCTCGCCTCGCGCGAAGCCGGCAGCGTGCGCCTGCCGCACGGCGGGGCGATGAACGCCAGGCTGCAGCCGGGCATGGCGTTCAGCATCGTGTCCGCGGCGGCCCTCCTGGGCATCGGGGAGACCGCGAACACGCCGCTGCCGTGCAAGAACGTCGCGACCGTGGGGGGTCAGACCTTCACCTACCAGCCCGGGCGCCGGCCGGCCGGGACCTTCGGTTCCGACTTCGCCACTGGCTGTTTCACGGCGTTCGCGAAGATGTCGCAGGACCTGACCTCGGCGCAGCTCAGCGCGACAGAGAAGGCCTTCGGCATCGGAGTTCACTGGAACCTGCAGGTGCAGGCGTTCTCCGGGTCAGCCGTCGCGGCCTCGGACGAGGCGGGACTTGCGCGGCAGGTGACCGGTACCGGCGGTGTGCTGATGAGCCCGCTCGGCATGGCCATGGTCGCCGCCGAAGTGGACACCGGCGTCGGTCACACGCCTGTTCTCCTCGCCGCCGACCCGGCGTCGACGTGGCAGGCGCCGCTGTCCCTCGGCAAGCTGGGCGACCTGCGGCAGCTGATGCGCGAAGCGGTGCGGTCCGGCTCGGCGCGCGCGGCCAACGTGGCCGGCCAGCCGGTCTACGGCCAGGCCGGGGTCGTCAGGATTGGCGCCCACGCCTGGCTGAGCTGGTTCGTGGGATACCGCGGCGACACGGCCGTGTCGGTCGTCGAGACCGGGACCACCCAGGCCCAGGCGGCGGCGTCACTGGCCGGAGCCTTCTTCTCCGCAGTCCGTTGAACGATCCCGGCCGGCGAACCTGCCATGAGTTAGGCAACCGCGGCCGGCATATGGCAGACTAGGTGCCGTGACGGCCGGGCTGATTATTATCGGCGGGCGCGTCGGCTCCCAGGGCAACGGGCTCTAGGCGCGGTCAGCAACGACAGAGCTGGCCCGGTGCCGGCGCGCAGACCTCTCGCGTTCAGCGAGGGGTCTTTTTGTTTGCGGCGGACCCGGGCGGCACCAAACGGAAGAGATGGATAGCGGCGATGCTCGACGACCAGTTCCACGTGTACGACACAACCTTGCGCGACGGGGCGCAGCAGGAGGGCCTGAATCTCACGGTCGCCGACAAGCTGGTGATCGCACGGCACCTCGACCAGCTGGGCGTCGGCTTCATCGAGGGCGGCTGGCCGGGCGCGATCCCGAAGGACACCGAGTTCTTCCGCCGGGCGAGGACCGAGCTTGACCTGGGCCACGCGCAGCTCGCGGCGTTCGGCTCGACCCGCAAGGCCGGCGCCAGGGCCGCCGACGACCCGCAGGTCGCGGCGCTGCGCGAGTCAGGCGCCCCGATCGTGACGCTGGTGGCCAAGAGCCATGACCGGCACGTCGAGCTGGCCCTGCGCACCACGCTCGAGGAAAACCTGGCCATGATCGCCGATACGGTCAGGCACCTGCGCGCCGAGGGCAGGCGCGTCTTCCTCGACGCCGAGCACTTCTTCGACGGCTACCGGTCGAACCCGTCCTACGCGCTCGAATGCGTGCGCGTCGCGGGCGAGGCCGGCGCGGACGTGGTCGCGCTCTGCGACACGAACGGCGGCATGATGCCCACCGAGCTCGGCGACATCGTCCATGCGGTGGCACAGCAGACCGGCGCGAGGCTCGGCATCCACTGCCACGATGACACCTCCTGCGGCGTCGCCAACACGCTGGTGGCCGTGGAGGCGGGCGTTACCCACGTGCAGGGCACCGCCAACGGGTACGGCGAGCGGGCCGGCAACGCCAACCTGTTCAGCGTGGTCGCCGGGCTGCAGCTGAAGAAGGGACTCAAGGTCCTGGATGGCGACGGGATCCGGGAGATGACCCGTATCGCGCACGCGATCAGCGAGGTCACGAACGTCACGCCGGACACCCACCAGCCGTACGTGGGGCTGAGCGCGTTCGCGCACAAGGCCGGGCTGCACGCCTCCGCGGTGCGCGTCGACCCGATGCTCTACCAGCACATCGACCCCGCTGCCGTCGGCAATGACATGCGGATGCTTGTCTCGGACATGGCCGGCCGCGCCTCCGTCGAGCTCAAGGGCCGCGAGCTCGGCTACGACCTGTCGGGGGACAAGGACACCATCGGCCGGGTCACCGACCGTGTGAAGGAACTGGAGGCGCGCGGGTACTCCTTCGAGGCCGCCGACGCGTCGTTCGAACTGCTGCTGCGCGACGAGCTTGCCGGGGAGCGGCGGCGGCACTTCACCGTTGAATCCTGGCGGGTCATCGTGGAGCGGCACGCCGACGGCGGCGTGACCAGCGAGGCCACGGTGCGGCTGACCGCCAAGGGGGAGCGTGTCGTCGCGGTCGGCGAGGGCAACGGTCCGGTGAACGCGCTGGACAAGGCGCTGCGCTCCGCCCTCGAGCAGACCTTCCCCGAGCTGGCCACCCTGGAGCTCGCTGACTTCAGGGTGCGCATCCTTGAGGGCTCGCACGGCACCGGCGCGATCACCCGGGTGCTCATCGAGTCCGACGACGGCTCCGGCGACACCTGGTCGACGGTAGGCGTCGACGAGAACATCATCGCCGCGTCCTGGCACGCGCTGGAGGAGGCGGTCACCTACTGCCTGCTCCGCGCTGGCCGCGACCCCGGCTGACGGGCCGCGGCGACACCCCGAGCCGGCCGGCGAGCTCGGCCCCCGTCCAGTCCCTCGGCGTCTGCAGCAGCGACAGCAGCCGCGCGGATGTCTCAGGCATGGTCTCCAGCTTGCCGCACGATTACGCCGGGTCAGGCGGCGCCGCTCCGGCATGCGTGCCCGCCCTGTTCTGGCGGTTATCGTTGTTTCGTGCGAAATCCCGGCACGCGGTGGACGGCGCGCAGCGCACGCCTGACACCGCAGGTGCGCCGGGCGCGGTGGGCGACGTCAGCGTATTTCCTGGTCATAGGGATGACCAGTGGCATGTGGATGGCGCGCATTCCCGCGGTCAAGGCGCAGGCGCACCTGTCCGACGCGACGCTCGGCGCCGCCCTGTTCGCCATCCCCATCGGACTGGTGCTCGGCGCGGCGGCGGCCGAACGCCTTGTCGACCGGCTCGGCAGCGGCCACGTCACGCGCGTCTGCGGAATCGCGGCCTGCGCGGTATCCGTGACGCCCGGCCTGGCCGTGAACCTGCCCGGCCTGATGGCGGCACTGCTCGCGATCGGGATCGTCGGCGGCACGCTTGACGTGGCGCAGAACGCTCAGGGCGTGAAAGTGGAGGCCGCCTGCAACCGCCCGGTGATGACGTCGATGCACGCCTTCTACAGCCTCGGCGCGATCGTCGGGGCGCTGGCCGGCGGCGGCCTGGCGTGGGCGGGCGCGGGCGTGCTGCCGTCGCTCGCCGCCGCGGGCCTGGTCGGCATCGCCATCGACGGGGCCGCCGGGCGCTGGCTGCTGCTCGGAAAAGGTCACGCCGCCGACCCTGGCACAGCATCGAGCCCCGCGACACGCCAGGCACCCCGGGTACTCCAAGCCCCCCAGCCCCCCGAAGCCCCCCAGCCCCCCGAGGCGCCTCCGGGACTCGACGCCAGGCGCGTGCGGCGCCTTGTCGTCGCGCTCGGCGTGCTCGGCATCTGCTCGCTGGTAGGCGAGGGCGCCGCAGGCGACTGGAGTGCCGTCTACCTGCGCGACAACCTCGGCACGCCGGCCGGATTCGCCGCGCTCGGCTACGCCGCCTTCTCGGTCACGATGACGGCCGGCCGGCTGGCCGGCGACGGCCTGATCCGCCGCTTCGGCGCGGCCGGCGTCGTCCGCTGCTGCGGCCTGGTCGCCGCGGCTGGACTCGCCACCGCGCTCGGGACCGGCAGTCCGTACCTGGCCGTCGCCGGGTTCGCCGTATTCGGCGCGGGACTTTCAGCGGTAGTCCCGCAGGTGTTCGCGGCCGGCGGCCGGGCCGACCCGGCCCGCCCAGGGTCCGGGCTGGCCAAGGTGGTCGGCCTTGGCTACGCGGGCATGGCCGCGGGTCCGGCGGTGATCGGCGCGGTTGCCAGCCGGGTGGGCCTGCGCCTGGCCTACGCCATTCCGGTGCTGCTCGCGTTGTGGATCGCGGTCGCCGCCCCGGTACTGCCCGGCAGGACCGCCACGTCTTACGGTATGTCCATGGAAGACAAGGAGATCCTGGCCAAGATCAGCGGGCTGATTCAGACCGAGCACGAGTTGCGTGGCCAGCTCGCAGCCGGTGAGCTCGGCTCGGAACAGGAGCGGGAGCGTCTTCGTTCGGCGGAAGAAGCGCTGGATCAGTGCTGGGACCTGCTGCGCCAGCGGCGGGCGCGGCGCGAGTTCGGGGAGGACCCGGACAGCGCGGCCGTGCGCCCGTCGGTGGAGGTGGAGGGCTACCAGCAGTAGCGACAGCCTGCCCGGCCCGGCAACCCCGGCCGGCAACCCCGGCCCGGGAACTCCGGTACTGGGCGGCCGGGCCGCCACGTCTTACGGTAGGCAGATGGACGACAGGGAGATCCTGGATAAGATCAAGGGTCCCATCCAGACCGAGCATCAGTTACGCGGCGAACTCGCGGCCGGAAGGCTCAGCTCGGAACAGGAGAGGGAGCGTCTTCGTTCCGCAGAAGGGGTGCTGGACTAGTGCCTGGACCCGCTGCGGCAGCGGCTCAGGATGGCCCGGGCGAGAGCTGGTCCGCCGGGTGCGATGAGTGAGCGAAGGAGAGTCGTGCGTATCGCGAGGTTCGCCAAAGGCGACGGCGTCGCGTATGGCGTCGTGGAGGGCGAGGCGGGGCAGACGATCGCGGAGCTTTACGGCCATCCGTTCGGCATCGACCCGGCGGGCGTGCGGTTCACCGGGCAGCGTTACCCGCTGGCCGAGGTCCGGCTGCTCGCGCCGGTGCTGCCGAGCAAGGTGCTGGCCGTGGGCAAGAACTACGCCGAGCACGTGCGGGAAATGGGCGGCGAGCAGCACGCCGAGCCGGTGCTGTTCCTGAAGCCGTCCACGTCGGTGACCGGCCCGGGCGACCGGATCGCCTGGCCGGTCAAGCTCACCGAGCGGGTGGACTTCGAAGGAGAACTGGCCGTGATCATCGGCCGTATGTGCCGGGACGTCCCGAAGGATCGCGCGGACGAGGTCATCTTCGGCTACACCTGCGCCAACGACGTGACCGCGCGTGACCTGCAGCTCAAGGACGGGCAGTGGACGCGGGCGAAGGGCTTCGACACGTTCTGCCCGCTCGGGCCGTGGATGGAGACCGGGACGGACCCGTCGGACCTGGGCATCACGACGACGGTGAACGGCGGCGTCCGGCAGCACGCGAGAACGTCCGAGCTGCTCTGGGACGTCCCGTCGCTGATCGCGTACGTCAGCGCGGTGATGACGCTGCTGCCCGGCGACGTGCTGCTCACCGGCACGCCGGAGGGAGTCGGCACGCTCAGCGACGGGGACGAGGTGTCTGTGACGATCGAGTCGATCGGCACGCTGACCAACAAGGTCGTCGTCAGGGATTAGCCGACGGGGAAGTTCTGCCTCAGGTGGCGAAGCTGCCATTCGGCGTGGGCCCACGGCACGCTGTGCCCGCTGTACGGGTACACCGCGATGTCCTTGTCCCCGGTGATCTCGTTGTACGCCGCGAACACGGTGGACGGCGGGCAGATGTCGTCCATCAGCCCGACGCAAAGCAGGCACCTGGCGGTGATCCGGCGCGCGAGCAGCGCGCAGTCAACGTAGCGCAGCGTGGTCAGGGCCGAGTCGATCAAGGCCACGTTCTCGGCGAGGAACTCGGGGATCTCGGCGTACGGGGCGTGCGGCGCCAGCGTGATCGCCCGCTGGATGTCGCACAGGAACGGCATGTCCGCGTGGCACACCGCGACGTTGCCGCGGTGCAGGGCCGCGGCGGCGAGCGCCAGCCCGCCGCCCTGGCTCGCGCCCCTGACCGCGACGGGCGCGCCGCCCGACAGTTCGAGTGCTACGTCCACCGCGAGCGCCGCGTCGGTGAACACGCGGGTGTAGTAGTAGTCCTCGGGAGTGGTGATCCCGCGGCTCATCACGAGCGAGTTCTCCGGTCCGGCGGCGCCGTCCCCGGTGGCGCCGAACGTCCAGCGCCCGCCCTGCCCCCGGCTGTCCATGACGAGCACCGCGTAGCCGAGCGCGGGCAGCAGCAGGTGCTCGGTCGGCGCGCCGCGGCCGCCGCCGTAGCCGATGAACTTGACCACCACCTTGCTCGCGTCACCCTCGGGCTTGATGTACCACGCCCGGACCGTGTCACCGCCGGCCCCGGAGAACTCCACGTCGTAGACCTTGAGCGGACGGTACACGTCAGGCTCGTGCGGCGTGAACTTGGCAGGCTGCGCCTGTGCCCGCGCCAGCTCCAGGCGCCGTGCCCACCAGCCGTCGAGCCCCTCGGGCTCGGCGGTCTGCGTGCGGTATTCGCGCATCTGCTCCAGCGGCATGTCGTACCAGGGCATGACTCAGCGGCCCGCGATCAAGAAGACACTTATCCCGAACGGTTCCATGGTGACCGTGTCTACCATCTCGCTGCCGTCCAGGGTGGCGAGCCTGGCATTTCCGGCGACCGCCGGCTTGACCGCGAGCGGCTCGTCCGCGTGGCTGGCCAGCACCGCGAAGCGGGCGCCGTCGTCGCGGACAAGCACGTCGCAGGCGACCCGCGGGTCGTCGGCCGACAGCGGGCGGCGCACGCCGGCGTGCGTGGCGAGCGCGTTGTACAGCATGACCGTGGCATCGGGGTTGACCCGGGGGGTGACGGCGGCCATGTGCTCGAGCGGGTAGGCGCACAAGATGAGGGAGCCGCGGCCGGCCTGCCGGCGCAGCAGCGCCGGCCTGCCGTGGCCGTCGGTGGCGATGACCTCGGCGGTGACGGGCGCCACGGGCAGGTACGCGCGGCTGTGCTCGCTGCCGCCGGTCCGGAAGGCGAGCGTCGTTCCCCTGGTCAGGCCGCCGAAGTCGCGGGTGAGCGTGAGCTCGATCGTGTCCTCCCCGATGCGGTCGGCCAGGCCGACGTCGAGCTGGTGCCGCACGCCGAACAGGTCGTTCATCCGCCCGTAGGACGGGCCGCGGTGCCAGGCGACGTCGCCCGCCGAGTAGGACACGTACACGCACGCGCCCTGTCCGGCGAGTTCTTCGAGAGTGCCTGCGGTGGTCGCGAGGATCTGCTTGACCGATGGTGCGAGATACAGCTTCGCCCCGCTCTCGATGCCGGTGCTCTCCCGTGTCAGCCTGGGCGGGATGTCAGCGAGCCGGGCGGAGACGTAGCTTTGGTGCAGCGCCCTCGAGACCGCGGTCGCGGACTCGGGTGAGGTGAACGGGTACCGGGTGTCCAGGTAGCTGGACACGATGAGCGCGGTGTCGGTGTCCGCCGGGTCGCAGCGACCGGCGTCGATGGCGTCGATCGTGCCGGCGAACGCCTGCATCTCCCTGAGGGTGCCCTTGGGGACGCCGTGGGCGTCGGTGAGCCCGAAGTTCAGCTCGAAGGCGTGGTGCCGGTACGGATCCTGCCCGGTCAGCGCGAAGTCGGTGTTGTTCCAGGCGATCCATCCGGTCGCGCCGGCGAGCAGCGTGTTGTGCAGGAGGTGCCGGTAATACCGTGCCGCGTGCTCATCGGAGGCGAAGTCAGAGCTGACGCCGAACTCCTCCATGATCACCGGCTTGCCGAACGTGCCGGCCAGTTCGCACTGCAGCGCCGCGACGTACCGCTGCCTGACCGGGTCGTCGCCGACCGGGTAGACGTGCGGGCCGAGGAAGTCCGCTAGCTCTGCCGCCTCGGCGAGCCGGAACCCGTTGTCGTTGCCGGTCACCTCGATTCCCCAGGCGCCGTCGCCGAGCGAGAACGGCTGGCGGCCGCCGGCCGCGCGCACCGCGTCCTTGATGAGCTGCGCCCAGGTGGCCACGATCTCGTGTGAGGCGGAGGCGCCGCTGTAAAGCGGCATCTCGTTGGAGACCAGCCAGCCGGCGACCGCGGGGTGGCTCGCGTAGCGCCGCACCATCTGGCCGGCGAACCAGGCCTGGCGGCCGACCATCCAGACGTCGGAGTACAGGTCGCGGCCCGCGCGCCAGGACGGATCCCAGTTCTCGCCCGACATGTGGCCGACGATGAAGGTGGGTATGGTGGTCATGCCCTGGTCGGCGTGCCTGTCGAGGAAGTCGGCGAACCGGGCGGTCATCGTCTCGTCGATCTCGTAAGGGCCCGGCATGAAGTCGGGCCAGTAGAAGAAGGACCTGGTCATGGTCAGGCCGTGCGCGGCGAGCACGGACAGCTCTTGCCTGATGACCGCAGGATCGTAGCTCCGCCACATGAGCGGGCCGCCCGTCCGCGACCAGAAGTTCGCTCCGAGCCAGCGGACCGGCCCGTCACCTGCCACGATTTTCGCGGTCTTCCTGTGCACGAGACCTATGCCCTCCTGTGGCACGCCAGCCACTGCGATTGCTGCGGCGATCGATGGACTATACCGGTTTAGCGTCTCATGGTCTATCCTGGACGCGTCCCTGGACGCGTCCAGGGACGCGTCCATCCTGGTGCACGGACGCGTCCCGGACGCGTCCGGGACGCGTGCCGTATGCTTTTTAGCCGGAGCCTGCTTGGGCGCGGAGGGGAGCCGGATGAGACGTCCGACCATTGCCGACATCGCACAGCGTGCCGGCGTCACCAAGGCGGCGGTCTCGTTCGCCCTCAACGGCCAGCCCGGGGTGTCCGTGGCCACCAGGGAGCGCATCCTGGCGATCGCGCAGGAGATCGGCTTCCAGCCCAACAGCGCCGCCCGCGCCCTGACGGCCGGGAAGGCCGAGGCGTTCGGCCTGATCATCGACAGGCCGGCCCGCACGCTCGGCATCGAGCCCTTCTTCATGCAGCTGATCTCCGGCATCCAGGCCGAACTCGCCGGCCACCACGTGACGCTGCTGTTCACGATGGCCGAGGACCAGGACGCCGAGATCGAGATGTACCGCCAGTGGTGGGCACAGCGCCGGGTGGACGGCGTGTTCGTGGTCGACCTGCAGGTGAACGACCGCCGGATCGGCGTGCTCGAGGAACTGCACATGCCCGCCGTCGTGGTCGGCACGCCGCTCGGGTCGGCGTCGCTGCCGGCGGTGTGGCAGGACGACCGCGCGGGCGTCGAGCTGGTCGTCGGTCACCTGGCCGGACTGGGCCACCGCCGGATCGCACGGGTCGGCGGGTTCCCGCGGTACTGGCACTCCAGGCTGCGCTCGGCGGCGTTCGCGCAGGTCGCCGCCGAGGCCGGGCTCGACGCGGTGTCCGTGGCCGCCGACTACACGGCCGAGCACGGCGCGCAGGCGACGCGGGGCCTGCTCGGGTCCGCCGAGCCGCCGACCGCGATCTTGTACGACAACGACGTGATGGCCGCCGCCGGTCTCGGCGCGGCGCAGCGGATGGGGATCAGCGTGCCGTCCGGAGTGTCGATCGTGGCCTGGGACGACTCCGCGCTCTGCGAGCTGATCCACCCCGCGGTGACCGCGCTGCGCAGGGACATCGCGGCGGCCGGCAGCCAGGCCGCCGCGATGCTGCGGGACCTGGCGGCCGGCCGGCGGCCGGAGAACTTCCAGGAGGCTGCGCCCGTCCTTGAGGTCCGCGACAGCACCGGCGTGGTGGGCGTGCCGCAGATCGCCGCCTCGCGCCGTTCCCGCCTGTCCGCCTGATCAGCGGCCACGGCGCAGGCCGCGGTCGTATGGCGCCCCCTGAACGCGCGGGGAACATCGGTACATCCTGTGATATCCCGGTCGAAACCGGTGTATCGAGTGACGCGGAGCGTTAGGCTGACACCAGCCGTTGACGGGTCCGATATCTGATCGGGACATGGAGATGTTGAGACGGCACTTTACTTATACGCTGCTTTGGGTTAACACTTAACCGGTATAGCCCACCTGTTCAACGGCGACAGCGGGGTAGCCGGGCCGACTGGCCCGGCACCGCGACGCCGAGCCTAGAACGGACAAACGCCCCAGGCCGGGGCCGTTTGGGGAGCGGTTGGCGCGCCTTTTGGCACGCGGGCTCTTCCGCGACCCGGCGGTCACCTGGCTGGGGTTATCAGAGGACTTGCTAGTGAGGAGGTAAGAGCAGGTGAGACCTACGAAGAGCACGACGGGTAGGCGATGGTGTACCGCCAGGTACGGCACCGCCGCGCTTGGTGTGCTTGCACTGGCCACGGCCAGCGCCTGCAGCAGCGGTTCCAATTCGAGCAGCAGCTCGTCGTCGGCATCAACGTCGCCGTCGGCCGCGGCGTCGCCGGCGCCGTCATCGAGCGGTTCGATCACCAACTTCCCGAGGAACGAAACGCTCTACACCAGCGGCACGGCGTACTCGCCGCCGAGCAACTGGAACCCGCTTGCCACCGGTGCCTTCGCGACAGGCACGCAGGGCCTGATTTACGAGCCGCTGAACCTGTACAACCCAATCAGCAGCACGTACATGCCCTGGCTCGCGACCGACACGCCCAGCACCGGATGGCACGGCAGCACCTACGTCATCGACGTGCGCTCGGGAGTGACGTGGAGCGACGGGCAGCCAATGACCGCCGCTGACGTCGCCTACTCGATCAACCTGGCGGTGCAGAACGCGGCCGACCCGTACTCGGCCAACGTGGCGACGGTCGCGAAGGCCACCGCCAGCGGCAACACGGTGACGGTCACGTTCAAGGGCACGCCCGGTTACGCCGAGTTCACGGACTACCTGTGGAAGGCGCCGGTCCTGCCGGAGCACATCTGGTCCAAGTACTCCGCGAGCCAGATCGCGACCGACGCGAACGCCAACCCGGTCGGCACGGGCCCGATGACCCTGGACACCTACAACTCCCAGGAAGTCGCCTACCAGACCCGGTCCGGCTGGTGGGCCACCAGCGCACTCGGCCTGAGCTTCAAGTTCAAGTACCTGGTCGACATCGTCAACGGCTCCAACGACCAGGAACTCGGTCAGCTGACCGCGGGCAACATCGACTGGAGCAACAACTTCCTGCCGGGCATCAACAACCTGCTCGGGACGCTGGGCGGTAACTCGGTCTACACGCTCAAGACCTACTACCCGAAGGCGCCGTACATGCTCTCGGCCAACACCGTATGGCTCGAGCCGAACACCAGCGTCGCCCCGATGAACAACGTCAACTTCCGCCGGGCGCTGGCGTACGCGCTGAGCCCGCAGCAGATCGCGCAGAAGGTCTACGGCGGCATCACGACGCCGGCCAACCCCGTCGGCCTGCTGCCCACGCTGGTCAGTGCGGGCTACCTCAACCAGAGCGTGGTCAGCCAGTACGCGGCAACCTACGACCCGGCCAAGGCCAAGCAACTGCTGGCGGCGGCGGGCTACCACGGCCAGACGATCACCCTGCAGGTACCTGACGGGTGGAGCGACTGGATGCAGGCCACCACGGTCATCCAGCAGGAGCTGCAGGCGGTCGGCATCAACGTGCAGCTCATCTACCCGCAGGCCTCGGCGCGCACGGCCAACCTCACCAACGGCACCTACGACCTGGCGCTCGACAACAACGCCGGGCTCGACTCCACGCCATGGAGCTACTTCCAGCGCGTGTACCAGCTCCCGATCCAGAAGGCGCAGACCGCGCAGCTGAACTGGGAGCGGTTCTCCTCGCCGAGCGACTGGCAGCTCGTGCAGCAGGCGGGCTCCACCCCGGCCAGCGACACGTCCACGCTGCACTCCATCTACAGCACGCTGGAGAAGGACTTCCTGCAGCAGCAGCCGGAGATCCCGCTGTGGTACAACGGCGCCTGGTTCCAGGGCAACACCCAGTACTGGTCGAACTTCCCGTCAAGCAGCGGGTCCGACCAGTACATGCCAGTGATGTGGAGCGGTTACATCGGCGCGATGACCACGGTCTACGCGCTGGCCAACCTCACGCCCACGCCGGCGGCGAAGTCCTAGCGGCTTCCGCCGCACATCGATCGGATCAGTCACTAGCGCGGTCCCATGCGACCCGCCACCCCGGCCCGCCTCCAGCGGCCGGGACGGCGGGTCGCGGGGCCGTTGACCCATACCCCGGAGACAGCCCGTGCGGCGCTACCTCAGCAGGAAAATAATCACCTATGTGCTGGCGTTCTTCGTCGGTGCCACCATCGACTGGGGTATCCCGCACCTGATGCCGGGCGACCCTATCCAGAACCTGATAGCCCAGTTCAATGGCATAGACACGGCCGGATACAACGCGCTGTACAAGGCCTGGGCACAGGCGTTCGGACTGAACGTGCCGCTGTGGCAGCAGTACCTGGACTTCTGGAAGGGCGTGCTGACCGGGAACATGGGGATCAGCATCTACTCCCCGGGCGCCCGGGTCACGACCCTCATCTTCCAGGCGCTGCCGTACACGCTCGCGCTGCTGGTCCCCGCGGTCGTGCTGTCCTACATCATCGGCAACAGGCTGGGCGCGGCGGCCGCCAGGCGCAAGTGGCTCGACAACACGGTGCTCCCAGCGGGCTACGTCTTCCAGGCGATCCCGTACCCGTGGCTCGCGCTGATCGTCCCGTACTTCTTCGGCTACGTCTGGCACCTGTTCCCGGTCGCCTACGGCTACGGCCAGGGCCTGCTCCCCGCCTGGAACTGGGCGTTCATCTCCAGCCTGATCGATCACTGGTTCCTGCCGTTCCTGACGGTGTTCATCGTGAGCCTGGGCGGCTGGTCCATCGGCATGCGCAACCTGGTCATCTACGAACTCGAGAACGACAGTTCCCGGTACCTGCGGGCGCTGGGCGCGCGTGAGCGCGTGGTCCGCAGGTACGCCTACCGCAACGCGTCGCTGCCCCAGCTGTCCGGCCTGGCGCTGGCGCTCGGCGTCGTCATCGGGGGGAACATCGTCACCGAGATCGCCTTCGACTACCCCGGCATCGGCCACCTGATCTTCGAGGCGATCGACCGCCAGGACTACTTCCTGCTGCAGGGCATCTTCATCTTCATCGTCGCCGGCGTCCTGATCGCGAACTTCGTCATCGACCTGGTGTATATCAGCGTCGATCCGCGCACCCGGCTGAGCATGCAGGGAGGGACGGCATGAGCGAATCCGCCGGCGAGAGCCCGGCAGAGGCGGGCATTCCGGTCATGGCCGTCGCCGGGGCGGCCCCCGCCGTGGTCGCGGCGGGCGTGCCCGGCGCCCCCGCGGGCCTCGGCACACGCGCCCTCGCCGCACGCAGGCGCGGTGACTTCGTCTACTACGGGCTGCGGAACAAGAAGCTGATCTTCGGCCTGTCGGTGGAGACCCTGCTCGTCCTGGGGGCCATCTTCGGCCCGGTCATCGCCCGGTACTCGCCCACCGCGTTCGTGGGGCCTGACCTGTCGAAACCGAGCGCGCAGTACTGGCTCGGCACTGACGACCTCGGCCGTGACATCTTCTCCCAGCTTGTCAACGGCATGCGGGAGAGCTACCTGATCGGCGCGCTCGGCGCAGGGTGCGCGACGGTCGTCGGAATGGTGCTCGGCTTCACCGCCGGCTGGCGCGGCGGCTTCCTCGACGAGATCATCCAGCTGTTCACCAACATTCTCGTGATGATCCCTCAGCTGGTGCTGCTGATCGTGATCGCCTCCTACCTGAGCCACCCGAGCATCTTGTTCGAGGGCGTGTTCATCGGGCTGACCACCTGGCCCTGGGTGGCACGTGCTGTCCGCGCGCAGACGTTCTCGCTGCGCTCGCGCGAGTTCGTCGACCTGGCCAAGCTGTCGGGCAAGCGCCCGATCTCGATCATCGCCAGGGACATCGCGCCGAACATGGCGTCCTACCTGTTCCTGGTCGTCATCTTGCTGTTCGGCAGCACCATGCTGCTCGCGGCGAGCTTTGACTTCCTGGGCATCTTCCCTGGTGTCACGTCGCTCGGCACGATGATGTTCAACGCGCAGACCGAAGCCGCGCCGCTGTACCACCTGTGGTCGTGGTTCGTCCCGCCGGGCCTCGCGCTGACCGGGATGGTCGCGGCGCTGCTCGTGGCCAACGTGGGCCTGGACGAGGTCTTCAACCCGAAGCTGAGGCAGCAATGAGCGTAAGCGTCGAAAACCTCTCTGTGGCCTACCGGAGCCGCCGGGGCGACGTGACCGCCGTGGAGAACGTCAGTTTCACGCTCGCCGACGGCGAGATCATGGGCCTGGCGGGCGAGTCAGGCAGCGGCAAGTCCACGCTCGGGAACGCGCTCATCTACCTGGACTCCCGGATGAAGCAGACCGGCGGCACGGTCATGCTCGACGGCAAGGAACTGCCGATCGCGAACATGAAGGCCATGCAGCCGCTGCGGATGAAGGCAGTCTCGCTCGTCCCGCAGTACGCGATGAGCGCCCTGACGCCCACGAGGAGGATCGGCAAGCTCACCCGTGACCTGCTCAAGTCGCACGGGGTGCGCAACCGCGACGAGGTGTTCACTGAGATGCGGCGGCGGATCGAGCTGATCGGGCTCAAGGAGGACGTGCTCAGCAAGTACTCCTTCGAGCTGTCCGGCGGCATGCGGCAGCGGGTGACGATCATCTTGTCCACGCTGCTGAACCCGTCGCTGCTCATCGCCGACGAGGTGACCTCCGCGCTCGACGTGTCCACCCAGCGCGCGGTGGGGGAGATGCTGCTGGAGTTCCGCGACCGCGGGTACGTCAAGAGCGCCATCGCGATCACCCACGACCTGTCGATCCTGGCGCAGATCGCCGACACCATCACGATCATGTACGCGGGCCGGCTCGCGGAAAAGGCGAGCACGAACACGATCGTGAACGACCCGCTGCACCCCTATACCCAGGCGCTGATCGCGTCGCTGCCCGAGGTGGGCGTCCGGCACGACCAGGTGACGCTGACGGGCATCCCTGGCCGCCCGCCGTCGCTCGTCAGCCCGCCGACCGGATGCCGGTTCCGCGACAGGTGCCCGTTCGCCTTCGCCGAGTGCGGCGAAACCCCGCCGTTCGAAGAGGTCAGGCCGGGGCACTATGTCGCCTGCTGGAAGGTGACCCAAGAGGAGCAGGCCAAGTGAGCGTGCTGAAGGCAGACCAGGTCTGCAAGCTGTACCGGTCCTCCGTCAGGGGCGGCGGGCTCACGCCGGCGCTGCGCAAGGTCAGCTTCGAGCTCAACCAGGGCGAGGTCATCTCGCTGATCGGCGAGAGCGGCAGCGGCAAGACGACGCTCGGCAAGGTCATCTTGCGGCTGGTGTCACCGACGAGCGGCACGGTGACCTTCGACGGCAAGGACATCAGCACCTACTCCCCGCGCGGGCTGCGCGATTACTACCGGCACGTGCAGGGCGTCTTCCAGGACCCGTTCAGCTCCTACACCCCGGTCTACATGGCGGACCGGGTGTTCGGCATGGTGCGGGACGTGTACTTCCCGCGCATCTCGGACAAGGACTGGGACGCCAAGATCGAGGCGGCGCTCGACGCGGTGGCGCTCAACCCGCGCGACGTGCTCGGCAAGTATCCGCATCAGCTGTCCGGCGGCCAGCAGCAGCGGCTGCTGATCGCCCGCGCGCTGCTGCTGGAGGTCAAGGTCCTGGTGGCCGACGAGATCATCAGCATGCTCGACGCCTCCACCCGGGTCGACGTGCTCAACCTGCTCGTCAAGCTCAAGCGCTCCGGCCTCGCGATCCTGTTCGTCACCCACGACCTGTCCCTCGGCAACTACGTGAGCGACCGGACGATCATCGTGCGGCATGGCGCGATCGTGGAGATGGGCGCCACGGAGAAGGTATTCGGCAACCCTCAGCACGACTACACCAAGATGCTGCTGACCGCCGTGCCCGAGCTGCACAAGAAGTGGCAGCACACCCCGCTCGGCGCGGTAGCGGTCTCAGGCAACGGATCGGCCGCGGCCGCGGCCAGCGACGTCATCGAGTCCGCGCCGGACGGCGCCGTCGCCTCGACCCTGGCGCACGTGAGCATGATGGACGAGCTGAGCCACGCCGAGCAGGTGATCAAGCGCGACATGCGGTCCGTCTTCGCCAGACGGGGCGGCGGCAGCCGGTCCGCGCTCGCCGTGGCAGTCGAGCCCCCGGCGCTGAACGAGTTCGAACCCGGCCACCTGGTCGCCGAGCCGGAGTAAGGCGATGCCGCGTTGGCTACCGGCTTGAGTGTCCGGTAGACTGCATCGGCGCGGTACGGACAATCGCGATTCGCGGTCACCGTCCGCGTGCCTTTGGGGTATGGGGTAATTGGCAGCCCGACAGGTTCTGGCCCTGTTAGTCTAGGTTCGAGTCCTGGTACCCCAGCGTTTACCGTGGCACGGACGCCTTAGCGGGCATCCGTGCCACGTTCGCGTTCGGCGCGCGGGTGCTGAGGGCCGCTCGTGTTGGCTGCACTAACCCGGAGGCGGTATGGTGTACAGCGCCGGGGATGGACGTCCCCGGCGTAGTCGCAGAGCGATCGGCAAGCGCGCTGCCCAGCGCGGCGGAGTGAGCCTGCCAGCTCTGAATGCTCGGCCCCGTCGTCTAGAGGCCTAGGACGCCGCCCTCTCAAGGCGGTAACGCCGGTTCGAATCCGGTCGGGGCTACGGTAACCATGGACAGCCGAGGCGACTGCGCCCGGCGGCCGGCCGGGCCGCGGTGGCTGTGGCGGCGCACGGGCCCGCCACGCGGCTGCCAGCGGGATCCGGCGCATATCCCTGGCCGGTAACCGATGACCGGCTCTAACCTGCGCCCCGTGCGTCCCGCGCGAACCGCCGGCTCGTGCCGCGTTCTGGGCCAGATGCGCCGCTGCCCCGGTCTTACCGGGCCAGATGCGCAGGCGCCCCAGTCACGCGACGGTTTCCCTGGCGCGTGCCGGCGGTCTTCAGCGGCGGCGTACGCCTGGCCCTTGCGCAGCGAGAAGCCGCCGGTGCCCAGCACCCGCACCAGCCCGGCGGCCGGCTCCGGCAGCGCCATCAGCACCCGCACCAGCCCGCATAGGGCCCGAGGAACCCTGCCGGCCTGGCAGTCCGCCTTGTTTCAGTTGCCGCATTCCCCTTGCGCCCGCCAACTTAACCGTATAAGTAACTGAAGTGTCACGTCAAAGCCGGCAAGCAAGGGAGCAGCCATATGGTGTTTCGGCTCAGACATACGCGGGCGCTGTGCGCGGGCGCCTGTACGGCACTCGCGGTCGTCGCGACCCTCACGGCGGCGGCGGGGCCGGCCGCCGCTAGCGCGGACAGCTTCCCTGTCGTGCTGTCAAGCGCCCCGCTCGGACTCAACACCGCCCCATGGGACTACGTCTACGCGGCCAATGTTTCCGCCGGAGGCGGCGTGGACGTCATCCAGCCGCTCCTGCGGGCCGCCGACATCAACATGCTCCGCTACGGCGGCGGCTCCTACGCCGACTACTACGACTGGCAGACGAACACCAACATCCAGAACTGCCTGCCGGACAACGCGACGGCGTCCTTCACCTCAGCCTGCTCCTCGTCGGACTCCCTCGGCTTCAGCCAGTTCTCGCAGCAGGCCAGGGCGGTCGGCGCCAGCAGCTTCGTGACCGTCAACTACGGCTCGGGCACGCCCGCGGAGGCCGCCGCCTGGGTCGCCGCGGCCAGGCGCACTCCCGGCCAGCGCGTGGCGCTGTGGGAGGTCGGCAACGAGACCTACGGATGCTGGGAGGTCGACAACGAGCTCGCCGGCCCGCCGGAGAACTTCGCGGGCTACACCCCGAACACCTACACCACGGTCAACGGCGTGTACGAGAACCCGACCTGCCCGCAGACGACGCAGGGCAACGCGGCCG
Organism: Actinomycetota bacterium; assembly: GCA_027314595.1. Lineage (GTDB taxonomy): Bacteria > Actinomycetota > Actinomycetes > Streptosporangiales > Streptosporangiaceae > Trebonia. The sequence goes on from DAHVAN010000328.1 coordinate 18,883, forward strand.
GCACCCAGACGCTGGCGACGTCGTACGCGGTCAACGCCAGGCAGTTCCTGATCGCCATGAAGGCCGCGGACCCGGCGGCCCGGATCGGCGTCCCCTGGGCGTTCAGCAGCCAGGTGCCCGGCGCGTCGGTGCCTGACAACTCCGAGTGGAACAACACGGTGCTCGGCATGGACGGCAGGCTCGTGAGCTTCGTGGACGCCCACTACTACCCGTTCTACTTCTACGGCAGCACGGGCGGCTCGAACCCGACCGACCAGCAGGTGCTGCAGGCGCTGTTCCAGGTTCCCGCGCTGTACAGGCAGATCCGGACCGAGCTGAACGCCTATGACCCGAGGGCGTCGGTTGTCGTCGGCGAGACCGGCGTGTCCAACAACGAGACCACGACCGTCTGCACGCCGGCGGGCGCGCTGTTCGCCGCCGGCGACGTGCTGTCCTGGCTCGCGGCCGGCGCGAAGAGCGTCGACTGGTGGGACATGAACAACTACGGCAACACCACCAGCAGCTGCACCAGCCCGGACTACGGGTTCTTCACCTCGTCATCCCCGCCCGTCGCGGAGACTCCGTATTACGGCTACCTGCTCGCCTCGGTGCTGGCACAGCCGCACGCGCTGCTCGACACGCTGAGCACTTCCGACCCGTCCGCCGTGCTGGCCTACCAGTCCCTCCTGCCCGACGGAAAGTACGCCGTGGCGTTCATCAACACCAGCACGAGTTCGGCGCAGACGGTGACGTTCCGCGCGCCGCTGTTCGGGACGCTGAAGACCTGGAGCTACAGCGCCGGGAACCAGAACCCGGCGAACTCCGCTATCGTGACCGGAACGATGTCGGCGGCGTCGGTCAGGGGCGGCATCACGCTCCCGGCCGAGTCGATGACGATCCTCCAGTCGTCCTTCTGAGAGCGCGGACAAACCCGCGACAACAAACGGAATGCCAGGCCGCGAGGCCTGGCATTCCGCTTTCCGTGACCGCGACCGGCCTATCGCGCCGGGTCGCGCCGGGTCGCGCCGGGACGGCTGGAAGGGCTAGCCTAGTTCGCCCTCTCCCAGGTGACGGAGAAACCGTTGCCGGCGCCGTTCAGGGCGCCAGGCTGCGCCTTGACGGCGCCGGAGTTGTCGATCATCGTGATCTCGTCGTCGGTGAACGAGGAGATCACGCCCGAGGTGGAGCCCTCGGTCACGGTCGAGCTGGTGTTGTTCCAGGTGCTGAAGTGGGCAAGCGGGTACACGCCGAACGAGCCGCTCGGCGCCTCGGCGATCCACTCGGCGCTGGTGTTGGCGCAGTTAGAGCACGTCTGCGTGGTGGTGAAGCTGTTCGCGGGATTCGAGGAGTCGGTCACAGCCAGCGTGTAGCTCGTGCCGCTGCGCACCACTGACGCGGTGATCCTGTCGCCCGCCGCGAGGGACTGGCCCACCACCTGGATGGCGTTGGACGGGTACATCTCCCACCAGGTGAACTGGTAGGCGCCCCCGAAGTAGCACTCGATGATCGTGCCGTCCTGCTCGACCGAGTTGCTGCTGTACCCGTCGATGCCGACCCAGAACGCGGCCAGTGAGACGCCCCGGCCGCTGCAGTCCGCCGAGGGCTCGGTCCAGCTGCTCGCGACCTTGCTGAAGGAACTGCCGGTGTCCGCGTAGCCCGACCAGTTGGTGCTCTGCACGCTGGTCAGGCCGCTGATCTCGTGCCGTGAATAGCCGTGCACCCGGACGTTGGTGGGACGCTGCCCGATCATGAGGTGCCTGATCGCGGTCTTTGCCAGCGCCGTCGCCTGCGCTTGCGCTGATGGCTGGGTACTCGCCCCGGCCGGGGCGGTCAGGCCGCCGATCAGCAGGCCGAACGCCGGCAGCGCGGCGGCGAGCGAATAGCGGAGGAACCTGGGGAGATGGTGACTCATGCGGGAACCTCTCGTGCAATGCGGCCTCGGTGTGGCCGCGTGTTGCCCAGATGCTAACTTTTGGTATTTTTGTATTCAATAAGTTGACAGGCAGCAATTTTCCGGCATGTCGGCGTTTGCCCCGCGGCAATTGCACCCGCACGTGCACGCGGTCCCCCGCCGGAACCGCCGCAACGGCGCGGCCGCCGGGCCGTCGCCGGGGCAGTGTATGATCGAGCCCGTGTCACGGTGGTATTGGCGCTTTACGTCGGCTCCGGGTGGAGCCGGGCGTACCCGCGTGCGCTTATCACCGCCCGGAGCCAGCCGAAGACGGGGCTGAGCGGCCTCGTCACAACAGGGCGTAGCTGGCTCCCCGCCGGACATGGGACGCGGCTCGCCCGGGAGGAGAACCCCGATGTCACGCGTCAGGGACACCCGGATCGTCGGATACGAGCCGTTGCTGTCGCCAGCCGCACTGCTTGACGAGCTTGCGCTGCGTGAGGCGGAGGCGGAGACGGTCGAGCGCACCAGGGCCGAGGTCCGCGCCGTGCTCGACGGCGCCGACGACCGGCTGCTCGTGGTCACGGGGCCGTGCTCCGTGCACGACCCGAAGGCCGCTCTGGACTACGCCGGCCGCCTCTGCGCGCTGCGCGCCGCCCACGCTCGCGACCTGCTGATCGTGATGCGCGTGTACTTCGAGAAGCCTCGCACGGTGACCGGGTGGAAGGGCCTGATCAACGACCCGGGCATGGATGACAGCTACGACGTGCACCGCGGGCTGCGCGCCGCGCGCAGGCTGCTCATAGACACCCTGGGCCTGGGCATGCCGGTGGGCTGTGAGTGGCTGGACCCGATCACGCCGCAGTACATCGCCGACATCGTGACCTGGGGAGCGATCGGGGCGCGCACGACAGAGAGCCAGGTGCACCGGCAGCTGGCGTCCGGCCTGTCGATGCCGGTCGGGTTCAAGAACGGGACCGACGGCGACGTCCAGGTCGCGGTGGACGCGTGCCGCGCGGCGGCGGCGGGGCACACGTTCTTCGGCGTCACCTCCGCGGGAGCGGCCGCTGTGGTGACCACGAGCGGCAACCCCGACACCCACGTGATCTTGCGCGGCGGCCGCAGCGGCCCCAACTACTCGGCCTCGCACGTGGCGAAGGCGCTGGACCTGGTGACGGCCGCCGGACTGCCGCGCCGCCTCATGGTGGACGCCAGCCACGGCAACAGCGGCAAGGACTACCGCCGCCAGCCGGCCGTGGCCGACGCGCTCGCCGGGCAGATCTCGGCCGGCGAGCGCGGGGTTTGCGGCGTGATGCTTGAAAGTTTCCTCGTCCCGGGCCGCCAGGATCCCGGCCGCCCGTCGACGCTGACCTACGGCCAGAGCGTGACCGACGCGTGCATGGACATCGACATGACGGCCGCCACACTGGAAACCCTCGCCGCGTCTGTATCGCGCCGCCGCCAGTCCTCACCGGATTTATCCCGAACGAAGGCGGCTGACTCCCCGCGGTCCCCTTCTCCCCGGGCGGCGCCACAGCCTCGCCACGGGCTCGCCGGTGAAGCTATAGAGCATGCTCCATCCACCGTCGATGTGCTGGCCTAGCTGCCACGCTTCACCTGGCCGGAAGAGCAGTTGGCAGGTCCAGCCACCTTGGCGATGCGCCTGGCTGGCTTGTAGGAGGGCAGGTCGAACAGGCCGGTCTCCCGCTCGTCGCTCATCCCGGCCTCGGCTCGACGTCCGGGCCGGTTTAGCGGCACGTCCGGTCCGGCGGACCAGCCGGCGGACCTGGGTTGAGGATGTCTGCTCCCAGCCCGTGCAGCGCGCGGATCTGCGCCGGGCCGAGATGGCGGGCGAAGTGCCGGTCGACCGAGCGAACGAAGGCCGGCCGGGCGGCGTCGAAGGCGCTCTGGCCGTGGCCGGTGAGGCTGGCGTAGACGGTGCGCCGGTCCTCAGGGTCGCGGTCGCGGGTGAGCAGTCCGCGCCGTTCGAGCCGGTCGACGGTCTTGGTCACCGCGCTCTTGGCCAGGCCGAGCCGGGCGGCGATCTCGACCATCCGCAGCCGCCTGTCCGGCGCCATGGCGACCTGGCAGAGCACCAGGTTGTCGGCGAGGGTCAGCCCGGCTTCGGCTTGTAGGTCCCGGTTGACGGCCACCCGCACCGCATCAACCGTGGCGCACAACTCGGTCCATGCCTGCAAGCCTTCCGGCCGCGCGGCGTGCTCGCTCACCCCGGCAGCTTAGCAGAAGATTGACACGATGACAGTCCTCTCGATAATGTTCGCTAGAGTACGATCGCAAGGAGAACGAGAGGACGGCAATGTCTGCTGCGGATGAGGGCTCCCGTGACGGCCGGCCGGCGGCATCGCGGCGGCTCGCCTCACGCCGTGCACCCGGGGCGCGCGGCGGCCGGCCTGTTCGCTGCGATTCCGCTATATCCGGACGCTGAGAGGGCAGGGGCAAATGAGCATGTTTTCGCCGGCCGAACTGGCGTACCTGGGCGAGCGCCGGCTGGGACGGCTGGCCACCGTCGACCCAGCCGGGCTGCCGCACCTGGTGCCGCTGGGCTGGAGCTACAACCCGGCGCTGGATGTCATCGACGTTTCCGGCCGCGACTTCGCGCGCACCGCGAAGTTCCGCTATGCGAAGGCCAACCCGAACGTCGCGCTGCTCGTCGACGACGTGCTGCCGCCGTGGCGGCCGCGTGCGGTGATGGTCCGCGGGCGCGCCGAAACGCTTCTGGAAGCCACCGGCGCCGACGGCCAGGCGCTGGGGCCGCTGTTGCGCATCCACCCGGTCCAGGTCCTCAGCTGGGGTCTCGGCGAGCACAACGGCTGAGGTCGACCCCATCCACTCCCAGGAGGCAATCATGATCGATGAGGCCACAATGCCGGCTCCGCCCAGGCGCCGCGCGCCCGAGTTGCGGCGACTCGGCGGGGTGGCCGGCGTGGCGGCGTACGCAGCTTCCATGGCCACCGGCATCGGTGCTATGCCTATGCCGGCTTGACCTTGACTTTCACCCGCTGCCAGCGGGAACGCCCCAGGGTACGGGAGGTGCACAGCGCCCGCACGGGCGGGCGTTGTGCTGTGCCCTGGATGTGCGAATTCTTGATCCTGTGGATGGGGTGATCCGGGCGCGGGGAATGCGGGCAGTGCCCGGCGGCTGCCCTGGGTCAAGGGCGGCGGGGCCCCGGGCAGCCGGTCCTGGCACGGGACTGCGCGCCGGGCACCCGGGCCGGCCG
>DAHVAN010000331.1 GCA_027314595.1 Actinomycetota bacterium
GTCACCGTCGCCCCGCACCACCTGCTGCTGTCCACCCAGGAGGCAGCCGACCTCCTGCGTATCTCCCGCACCACCCTGGTGCGCCTGCTGGAAACCGGCGCCATCCCGTTTGAGAAGCCCAGCCGGCACCGCAAGGTCCGCCTCGACGACCTGCTGGAATACCGCAGGAGGCAACGCAGCGCCGCCGAACTCGCCCTTGCCGACATGATCGCCGACACCGAGCGCCTCGGCCTCTACGACGCCGACCCCGAGGATGTGAAGGCCGCCCTGAAAGCGGCGCGCAGGAAGACCGAGGGATAGAAAACGAATGACGACCGCGCTCCTCGATACCTGCGTCCTCGTGCCCAGCAGGGCTCGCGACGTGCTGCTCGAGATCGCCAGTGCCGGCGCCTACCGCCCGCTCTGGAGCACCGAGATCCTTGCCGAGCTCGACCGCACCCTCCGGGGCCTCCTCGCTAAGCGGGGCGCATCCGGCGAGGAGATTGACGCCTACCTGACCCGCCTGTTCCGGCAGATGCGGATCACGTTCCCCGATGCCCTCGTCACTGGGTGGGAGGAACTCGTTTCCACCATCTACCTGCCCGACCCGGACGACCGGCACGTAGTCGCCGCCGCGCGGGCCGGGCGAGCCGACGTGATCGTCACCGACAACCTCGCCGACTTCCCGCCCGCCGCCCTCCCGGCATCGATAGCCCGGCAGTCACTTGACGGCTTCCTGCTCGACCTCTTGGACCTCCACCCCGGTCAAGTCGTCACAGCCGTCCGCGCCATCGCCGTGGGTTTCCCCCCTGAGCGTGGAGGGATCCTCTTAAAGGGAGAGGAGTCCTCCGGTGGGAGAGACACGCAGGAAGTTCGACGCTGACTTCAAGGAGGGCGCGGTCCGGCTGGTCCAGGAGACGGGAAAGCCGATCGCGCAGGTGGCGCGGGAGTTCGGGGTCAACGAGGGGACGCTAGGCAGCTGGGTCACGGTGGACCGGCGGCGCCGGGGGGCCGGGGACGGCGCGCTGGACGCGGACGAGCGGGCGGAGCTGGCGCGGTTGCGCCGCAAGTGCGCGGAGCTGGAGATGCGCTGTGATGTCCTCAAGCGATCGGTGGCCCTGTGGGTCGGCGAGGCGATGGGCCGGTAGCCGTGGCCGCCTTCATCGCCTCCCAGAGGGAAGCCCGCGGCGTTCCGTGCGCGGTGTCCTGCCGCGCGCCCGGGGTTTCCCTGTCGTGGTTCTATAAGTGGAAGCCGGGGGTGCTGCCGCCGTCGGCGCGGCGGCGGGAGTGCCTGGATTCCGAGGTCGCGGCCCGGTTCGCCGCCCGCAAGGGGAAGGACGGGGAACCGCGGATCCTGGCCGCGCTGCGCGCGGACGGCTGGCGGGTGAGCCGGAAGGCGGTCGCGGCCTCGATGGCGCGGCAGGGCCTGCTCGCGCGGCCGGGACGGCGCGGGCGCCGCGGCACGACCCGCAGGGGGAAGGGCCGGTGGCGGGCGCCGGACCTGGTGAAGCGGAAGTTCGCCGCGTCCGGGGTCAGCCAGAAGTGGTACGGCGACGGCACCGGGATCCCGACCGGGGAAGGGAAGCTGTACCTCGATTCGGTTCTGGACATGGGGTCACGCCGGATCCTGGGCCATGCCCTGGGCGGGCACCATGACGCGGCGCTGTCGGTCGCCGCCCTGCAGATGGCGGCCGCGGTCCGCGGCGGGGACACTGCCGGGGTCATATTCCACTCCGATTATGCCGAGGTTGACGTTAAGCCGGAGAACCTGCGAATGGCCTGCTGAGGCCGTGCCTGCTGACAGGTTCCCGGCTTAACGTTTCGGTTATCGGAGGCTGTAGAGGGCCTGGAGCTTGTCTTCGGTGAGCGGGTCGGTGACCGGGACGCTGATCGCGGGGGTGGCTTTGCTGATGGCCTGGCGCATCATGTCCAGGGTCGCGAAAGCGTAGAAAGCTGACGTGGTGGATGCGTTTTCGTGTCCTAGGAGGCGCATGATGACCGGAAGCGGGATGCCTTGCTGGTAAAGGTCCATGGCCTTGGTCTTTCGCAGCAGGTGGCAATGGATGTGGCCGGGGATGGATGGACAGTTCTGCCGGGCAGATTGCGCGGCCTGGCTGAGGACGGCGGAGACCGTGTCGGCTGACAGCCGGGCGGGCTGCCCGTCGTGCAGGCTGTAGAACAGCGGCCGTGTTGCGGGAAGGCGCGGGGCGCCGGGGTGGAACTCGGTGAGGTAGACGCGCAGGTGGCTGATCGTCTTGCCGGTCAGCGGCACCACTCGGGTCTTGTTCCCCTTGCCAGTTAGGGTCACGTGCCCGGGCTCGTCCAGGCGCAGGTCCTGCAGGGTCAGGCCGGTGATCTCTGACACGCGCGCCGCGGTGTCGTAAAGCAAGATGAGCAGCATCCGGTTCCGCCGGGACTTGGCGGTCCCGCCCGTGTGCGCGGTCAGGATCGCCCGTATCTGGGGCGTGGTGAGGTAGTCGACGGGCTTGCGGGGCTGGGCCGGGGCTTTGAGTGCCCGGGCTGCCTGGCTGAGCGCGACGAGGGTGATGTCTTCCTGGGCTGCGCAGGCCAGGAACGCCTTCACAGCACTCAGGCGCAGCGTGACGGTCTTCGGCGCGTAGCCCTGATGATCGGTCATCCAGGCCAGCCATGCTTTGAGGTGAGGCCGGTCGAAGTGATCGAAGCAGACGTGCTCGCGCTGAACGTGCCCGGTCTGGTCGAGGTAGCCCAGGGAGCATTCCAGGCTGATCCGGTAGGCCTCGATCGTCTTGGGTGACATGGCGCGAACGCGGGGCATGTAGACGTGCAGGTAGTCACGGGCGCAGCCGAACAGGTCGGGGTTGCCGGCTGCCGGGTCGCGTCTCATCCGAACCCGGCCTCGGGCAGCAGGTCCTGGCTTGCCCGGGTGATGCCGTCGTAGGCGTCCAGGAAGTCGGGCGAGGTGTGATGTAGTAGTAGGTGCTGTCGAACGATGCGTGGCCCATGTAACGCGACAGGTAGGGCAGCATCGCGTTCACGTCTTTTCCCAGGGCCCGCCACCGCTCGATGCACGCATAGGCGAAGTGATGCCGGAATGAGTAGGGCACGGGCTGCCGGCCGGCCTGCGGCCGGGCCAGCCCGGCCTGGTCCCAGATCCGGGCAGACACCTTCGCGGCCGTGGCCTCGGTGACCTGGTGTTGACGGCCTGATTGCCTGACCATCGCGACCTGGTGTCCGGCTGCGCTCTTTGGTGATTGTCTCTATCGGCGGCGGCCGTTTCCGGGGCAGGATTTTGCTGTTCCTGTTGCGTGTGAGAGATCCCCCCTCGCCT
>DAHVAN010000336.1 GCA_027314595.1 Actinomycetota bacterium
CGACCTGCGCGACCGGCCGGCCGGTCTCCCGGACCAGCCGCACCGCGCCCTCCTTGAAGTCCCGATCGAACTTCCGGCGTGTCTCTGCCATCGCCCTGTCCTTCCTTTAAGGCGATGTGCCCACGTTACGAGGGGAAGCCCGGTGCGTGGCGGGGCGTGCCCGGATTCGCGGGTGCTCCGCGCATATGGCCCGGACTATCTGGGCCATATGCGCATATGGCCCAGGTCCCCGCTCGGCGCAGCCTCGCGGCTCTCGCCGCGCCGCGGCGGGCGGGCGTCACGACCGGTCGGTGAGGACCTGGTCGATGAGGCCGTACTCGAGCGCCGCCTGCGCGGTGAAGATCCGGTCCCTGTCGGTGTCGGCGCGCAGCGCCTGCACCGTCTGCCCGGTGTGCGCGGACAGGATCGACTCCATCTCGGCGCGCAGCCGGACCACCTCGTCGGCCTGCAGGATCAGGTCTGGGATCGCGCCCTGGCCGCGCGCGGCCGGCTGGTGCAGCACGACCCGGGCGTGCGGCAGCATCGCCCGGCGCCCGGGCGATCCGGCGGCCAGCAGGACCGCTCCGGCGGCGATCGCCTGACCCACGCACGTTGTGTAGACCGGCGCCTGGACGTACTGCATGGTGTCGTACACCGCGAGCATCGAGGTGATGTCGCCGCCCTCGCAGTTGATGTACAGGTTGATCTCCTGGTCGGGGCTGCGCGCCTCGAGGTAGATGAGCTGGGCGGTGAGCGTGTTCGCCACCCCTGGGTCGATCGCGGTGCCGAGGTAGACGATCCGCTCGGTGAGCAGGTGCGAGTAGACGTCCATGATCCGGTCGCCCCGCGGATGCTCGGCGATGACGTTGGGTATCGTGTACGTGCTCATGACGCGGCCTGTGCTTCCTGCTGGCGCGGACCAGCCGGGGCCCGCAGCCCGAACGGCCGCTTCTTCGGCGGCATGACCTGGCCGAACGACTCGGCGATGGCGTCGATGAAACCGTAGTCGCGCGCCTCGCCGGCGCTGTACCAGTGGTCGTGCCGCGAGTCTTCGAAGATCCGCTCGAGCGGCTGGCCGGTGTCCTCGGCGATGATGCCGAGCACGGTGTCGCGGGTATGCCGCAGGTCGTTGGCCTGAAGCTCGACCTCCACGGCCGATCCCGCGATGCCCGCCGAGCCCTGGTGCATCAGGATGCGGGAGTGCGGCAGCGCGTATCGCTTGCCCTTCGTGCCTGCCGACAGCAGGAACTGGCCCGCGCTGCACGCGATCCCGAGCGCCAGCGTCGCCACGTCGCACGGCACGAGCCGGATGAGGTCGCGGATCGCCAGCATGGACGGGACCGAACCGCCGGGGGAGTGGATCCACAGCGCCACGTCCGCATCCGGGTCCTGGTCGGCGAGGCTGAGCAGTTGCGTCGCGAGCAGGGTCCCGTTGTCGTCGTCGAGGACGCCATCGAGCACGAGAATGCGTTTGTCCAGCAGGGAAAGCCGGGACCGTTCGGTGAAAAAGACTTGGGTTCTTTCCTCCTGAGCCATGAACCCAGCGTGCACGAAGTACGGCCCGCCTGACGTGCCGCGCTGCCGTGAGCGGATCCGCCCACGGCAGCGAATTGCGCTACGAGCCCGTGCGCTGCCCCGGTATGTGCTCGATCACCGCGTCCGGACCCGGATACACCAGCCCGGTGTGACCATCTTCGAACCTGACCAGGTACGGCGGCTCCCCCTTGTCGCCGTGCACCTCGACGATCTCGCCGTGCCTGTCCGGTTGCCCGACGACGTTGCCGTGAATGCAGATCTTGTCCCCGATGGTCGCTTCCATGCCGTGCTCCCTCCAGGTAGGCGGGCAGGTGTGCCACCAAGCTCAAGCCTCGCACGTCGCCGGCGCCAGTGACCAGCGGCTAAACCGGGACATTACCGGCGTGATCTGCGGGATCGTGACCGGCCGCAGGTCGGATCCCGCCGCGCGCGGCCCGTGCCGGACGGGCTTTCCTTGACGTTACCCCGAGCGCCGGGAGCCGGTGATCAGTACCTGGCTGCCGAGCGCCCCGAGGCACAAGGTGCCGATCAGCACGCCGGCCACTGCCGCGCCGCCCTGCCCGCCGAGGCCGGCGAGCGGCGAGAACACCGCGCCGAGCGCGAACGGCAGAGCTCCCAGCCAGGCCGACGCCGTGCCCGCGATCGAGCCCTGGCCGGCCAGAGCCAGCGCGGTCCCGTTCGGGCGCATCATTCCGAAAGAAGCGACGAAGACGAACAGCGGGACGAGCAGGGCCGCCAGCGGCGGCTGCCCGGTGAGCGCCACCGCGAGGAACGCGAGCGCGCCCGCGGCCATGGCGAGCAGCGACGCGCGGACCACCCGGCCCACCGGCAGGCGCCGGACAAGACGGGAGCCGAGTTGCGCCATCGAGGCCAGGCCGATCGCGTTGACCATGAAGAACAGGCTGAATACCTGCGGCGACTTGCGGTACGCGTCCTCGATGATGAACGGAAGCGCCGAGATGTACGTGATCAGCGCCGCCGTGCCGAGCGTGACCGCCATGGCGTTGCCGGCGTAGTCCCGGTTCCGGATCAGCGCCCGCGAGTCCCCGGCGAGCTGCCGGAACCGGGCTGGCGTGCGCCGGCCGGGCGGCAGCGTTTCCGGCAGGAACCAGCTAGTGATCAGCAGCACCACGCCGATCGCGGCGAGCACGCCGAACACGCCGCGCCAGCTGGTGAACCGCAGGACCTGGCCGCCGATCACCGGCGCGAGCACCGGCGCCAGCCCGAAGACCAGGGTCAGCGACCCGAGCACCCGGGCCAGTTCGGTCCCCGCGTACATATCCCTGACCATGGCCAGGCTGAGCACAACGCCGGCCGCCCCGGCCATGCCCTGCAGGAAGCGGAACACGATGAGCCAGCCGATGTCCGGCGCCAGCGCGCAGGCGGCCGAGAGCGCCACGAAGGCCACCAGCCCGGCCAGCAGCGGGCGGCGGCGGCCCGCGCCGTCGCTCAGCGGGCCCGCCACCAGTTGCCCGATGGCGAGCCCGGCCAGGCAGCCGGACAGGGTGAGCTGCACAAGCGACTGCCCCGCGTGCAGCGAGGCGGCGATCGTCGGCGTGGCCGGCAGGTACATGTCCATCGCGAGCGGCCCGAACGCCGACAGCGCGCCGAGCACGGCCAGCATCCCCAGCCGCCGCCAGCGGGGCCCCGGCCCGGCCGCCGCGCCAGTGCTGGCCTGCACGATTTCCCCGGCCTCCGGCGCCTTGCCGGGCGGGCAAGGCGCCGGGCCTTCAAACGTTTCCATCGCTGAGGATGGTATGCCTGTTTTAGCTGATCGCCGGCGTGCCTAGCGGCCAGTGGTGGCCTGGCATAAGAGCGAGGAGGTGCTTTCTGTGCGCACACCCGGTTCGGCGAAGACCCCTGTCCTGCGAATAGCCTGCCAGCGCTGTCGCGTGCCCAGCAGGGCGGTCATCACCGACTGGATCGTGACCAGGTACATCAACTGCCGGTAGACCACCTGCTGGAACGGCAGCACCCACAGCGCGCGCAACCGCTCGCGGTCGATCCGCAGCGCGTAGGCTCCGGCCGCGACCTGCAGGGCCAGGAAGCCGAGCCAGAAGGCGGCCACGTGAACCGGGTTGAGGAAGACCAGCCCGTATATCGACGACACGTCGATGGCGGGCGCGACCAGCGGCAGCAGGACCTGGAAAAGGGTCAGGTAGGTCAGGCACATCCGGCCGAACCTGCCGGACCGGCCACGCTCGGCCACCGCCCGGCGATGTTTCCACATCGCCTGCATGGTTCCGTACGACCAGCGGTAGCGCTGCTTCCACAGCTGGCGCAGGGTTGACGGCGCCTCGGTCCACGCGACCGCGTCGGCCGCGTAGACGATCCGCCACCGAGTCCGGCACAGCGCCATGGTCAGGTCGGTGTCCTCGGCCAGCGTATCGCCGCTGACGCCGCCGACGTGGGCGAGCGCCGTCCGGCGGAACGCGCCGATGGCCCCGGGAACCGTCGGCATGATGCCAAGCAGGTCGTACATCCGCCGGTCCAGGTTGAACCCCATGACGTATTCGAGGTGCTGACAGCCGCCGATGAAGCCGCGGCGGTTGCCCACCTTCGTGTTCCCGCTCACCGCTCCGATCCGCGGGTCCTGGAGCGGCGCGATCAGCCGGGTGATCGTGTCCGGTTCGAAGACGGTGTCCCCGTCGACCAGGACCAGGATGTCGGAGTGCGCCGCGGCGATCCCGCGGTTGAGCGCGCCCGGCTTCCCGGCGTTGGGCTGGGTGATCACCCGGACGTAAGGGATGCCGAGGCCGCGGGCTATCGCCGCGGTGTCGTCGGTGGACCCGTCGTCGACGACGATGATCTCGAGCCGGCCGAGATACCGGCTGCCGGCCATGGAACGCACGGTGGCCGCGATGCCGGCCGCCTCGTTGTAGGCCGGGATCACGACCGAGACGTCGGGAAGGTATGGCGGGGTCGGCGGGGTCCAGCTCCTGACCCGCCGCTCGCGCCGCCTGTGCGCTGCGGCGAAGCCGATAAGCAGCAGCAGCCTGATCGCGGTGAGCACGCTCATGATGATGAGCGCCGCCGCGAGGACCCCGATCGCATAGTCCGCTGCCCGCTGGGTGAAGACCAGGGTGCTGCCGACGAGCCACTGGCTTCCGGATACCGGGACGTCGCCTGCGGCGAGCTTGAGCGCGCCGGTCACCGTGGCGAAGCGGTATCCCTTGGCCCTGAGTCCTTCGATGACTTGCGGGAGGGCCGCGACGGTCTCGGCGCGGTTGCCGCCGCCGTCGTGGAACATGATGATCACGCCGCGGCCGTTCTCCCGCATGGCCGCGGTGACGATGTGCCTGACGCCGGGCCGGGCCCAGTCCCTGGTGTCCAGGCTGGTGAACACGACGAGATAGCCGTCGGCCGCCGCCTGCCTTGCCGCCCGCCAGTCCCCGCCGGTTATCGCATCGGGCTCCGACGAATAGGGCATCCGGAGCAGGCGAGTGTGGATCCCGGCCGCGCCCGCCAGCGCGTTCTGCGTCAGGGTCAGTTCCAGGCTCTCCCGCCAGCTAGGCGAGGTGCCGAGGTTTACGTGCGTGTAGGTATGCGAGCCCACCTCATTCCCGTCCTGCAGTTCGGCCCTGACGAGTCCGGGGTAGCTGGCCGCGTGCGCTCCGACCAGAAAGAACGTGGCGGGCACCCCGTATCGCTTGAGGACCGCCAGGATCCGCGGGGTCCATGTGGGGTCCGGGCCATCGTCGAAGGTGAGGACCGCGGTCTTCGCGGGGATCTGGTAGCTGCGAGGCCGGCCGTTCACCACGGTGATGACTGGCCCGCCATTGGTCACAGAGGCTGGCGCGGGCTGCGCGTGCGGCGTGGCGGGCGGTTCGTCCGCGCTGTTCTTGCCGAGCACGCCATGGGTGTATCCCTCGATCAGCAGGCCGACTGCGAAGACGAACAGCATCAGGCTGACCAGCAGCCAGTGGCCGCGCGCAGTGCCATCCCCGCGATGGCTCGCCGGCTTAGGGAACACTGGCGGAAGCATGCGGGTTCGGCGGCTTGGTGTGGCCGGGCGGGGTCCTCCCGGCCGGATTCGTCGGCGCGGGCGAGCTACTCGCGCCCGTGCCGCCTGTTGCCGTGGCGGACGGCGAGGCCTTCGGCGACGCGCTCACGGATGCTGACGGGGACGGTCCGGCAGACGGGGACGGTCCCGTGGACGGGGACGCCGGGTTACCGGCGCCGGGCGCCGAGTTCCCGCCAGGCCCGCCGGAGCCTGACGCGTGATGCGCGGCCTGCTGTGACGCGTGGCCCGTCGGTGCGGCCTGCGGAGCCTGCTGGACGGCCCAGTGGGTGAACGGCGCCTGCGGACCGCCGGTCATCGCCACCGCGATGGCGCCGAGGCAGACCGCCAGTGCCACAGCGACCCCCACGCCGGCATAGCGCATGACGCGACGGCGCCGACCTGACGAATCCGCGAAGACCGGCCCAGATTCCACGACGGGAGTGTACTGACCAGCAGCTTTCTTGATCCACAAAATCGCGGAGAAGCCCGGCCCAATCTTCAGGGCGCGACCGCGGGGATCGGCTTGGTGCCAGCTAGCAGGATGCGGTTCATGACCCGGCGCTGGCCCTGGTAGTCGTTGACGGCGAAGTGCCACACCTGGCGGTTGTCCCAGAACGCGATCGAGCCGGGCGCCCAGGTGAACCGCGTCACGAACTCCGGCCGCACGCCGAACTCGTACAGGTACCGCAGCAGCGGCAGGCTCTCCCGGCGGGTCCAGCCCTCGAAGCGCATCGTGAACTCCGGGTTCACGTACAGCACGGCGCGCCCCGTCTCCGGGATCAGCCTGACGACGGGGTGCACCGGCCCCGCGGCCGCGTCGTAGTCCGCGATCGACGGCTCAGGCGGGTCGGTCTGCTCGTAGCTGAGGCCGAGCTTGCGCACGTTCGAATGAATCGCGTTCAGCCCGAGCAGGGTGGCGCGCAGCCCCGGGGACAGGGCCTCGAACGCCGGGCCCATTCCCGCCCACTGGGTGTCGCCGCCGTAGAGCGGGACGTCCTGCGCGAACAAGATGGTGGCCACGGGCGGCTCGTCGAAGCACGTCATGTCCGTGTGCCAGCCCTCGCCGATGGCCCGCGTCTGGTCCGGCTCCTTGCGCAGCTCCTGCTTGACCCGGATCGCGCCGAAACGGGAGGCAAACGCTTCCCGCTGCTCCGCGTTCAGGTGCTGGTCGCGGAGGAAGACGACGCCGTGTTCGGCCCACGCCTGCCGGATCGCCTCGTACGTCTCGTCCGGGTAGTCCGCAGTCAGGTCCAGGCCGCGCAGCTCAGCGCCGATCAGCCCGCCTGTCTTGTGTACCTCTGGCAGCACCGCCGTCTCCATATGGACATCATCGGGTCAGACCGGCGTCAGGCAAAGGGCGGCCGGCACAGCACACCGGCAGCCGAACGCGCGGCTGGTCACAAACCATCCTGCCCGGGCGGTGCGGGCACTCGCGCGGTGCGGGCAGGCCGGTTCACGCGCCCGGTTTCCGGCCAGATGAGTAGATCGCGACGTTGCCGGGTACAGCGACACTGCACGCTAGGGGGTAGTGAACGATTTCTAGGTTCTTGCGACTGACCCGGATAGCTGCTTTCTACGCATTCACCATTCTCATCGTCACGGCGGGGGCAATCTGGCTCGCGTTGCGCGTCACCCCGCTGCAGACGGTCTCGGCGGCAGGCCAGACGGCACAGGTCGGCGCCACGCTGCCGAACGCCAGCTTCAGGGGACCTGGCGAGCTCGACCTGTTCGGCGAGGTGATGGCCACCCGGCCGCAGTTCACCGGCCCGATCAGGCCCAAGCTGGTGCTCGAGCACATCACGATCGACCCGCAGGTGGTCCAGGTGCTGCGCAGCCAAGGCCCGCAGAAGGTTGAGCTCACGCTCAGCCAGCAGCTCGCGGTCGGCTGGAAACGCTATTTCCTCTGGGAGACGCTGATCGCCGCCGGGTTCGCCGCGATTCCGCTCATCGCGGTAGCCGCCGTGCGCAAGAAGCCGGCGGTCTGGAAGATGCTCGCGGGCGGCCTGGCGGTCGTCTGCGCGGTGAACGTGGGCGGCATCGCGGCGACCGCGTACGGGACGCCGAAGATTCTCCGCAGCGTCAGGACGCTCGACGACCTGGTGGGCGCTGACCCGATCACCGAGCCTCCCCCCGTCGGCAAGCCGCAGCCGGGGGTGCAGGCGGTGGTGATCGGCGACTCGACCGCGGCCGGCTGGGGCCTGCCCTGGGGGCCGAACGCGACCGACCTGGACAAGGCCTGCGGCCGCTCGCCCGACGCCTACGCCAGCGACCTGGCGGCCGCCAACAACTGGAACGTGCTGAACCTGGCCTGCGGCAGCGCGACGATCCTCAACGGCCTGCTTGGGCCCGAGGTGCTCTACGACGGCCAGATCGCGCCGCCGCAGTTCCCGCAGGCCGAGGCGGCGTCCCAGGCGAAGCTGATCGTCGTGAGCGTCGGGGCGGACGACCTGGAATGGTCGGTGATGACGCGGCTGTGCGCGGCCACCGCGGTATGCAACGACAAGGTGTCCGCCGCCTACTTCGGCCAGTTGCTCGGCTCGTTCACCCGCAACTACTACGAATTGCTCAGTCACCTGGTCAGGCTGCCGGGGCACCCGGCGGTGCTGGTGAACGAGTACTACTCGCCGTTCGGCTCGTCGATAGGCTGCCTGCGGCAGTACGGGATGACCCCTGCCAAGGAAAAGGTCCTGCTGTCCCGGCTGGCGCAGCTCAACACGGTGCTGGCGCAGGGCGCGGGGCTGTTCGGGTTCGGTGTCGCCGACCCGCAGTTCACGGGGCACGAGCTGTGCACGACCGACCCCTATGTGCAGGGGCCGGGCGACCCGGCGCCGCTGCACCCCAACGCGGCGGGCGAACTGGCGATCGCGCTGGCGGACGAGCAGGCGCTGCCGATGCTCTCGCCTGCCCCTGTGCCGCTGCCGTCGCCGTCGAACACGAGCCAGCCCGCCCTGGGGTAGTGCCGTGCGGGCCGCGCGAACCGGCGGTGGGCTGCGGGCGTGTGCGGCGGCAGGGGCGCAAGGGTTCACGTGCCGTCGGCTATCCGCGAGAACCGGGTGCCTGCCGGGCGGGTCGGCCGCTCGTGGCACGGGCATGGCCGCTGGGCAAGGCAGGCGTGTCGGCCGGCCATATGAATAAGTTGGTCTCCTGTGCTACAAATCGTGATCTGCCGCGTCCCACACTATGGAGCTATTGGGCGGGTTGCTGGACATGATCAGGGGTGGGCTGTGAGTGATGTTCGGCGCTGCGCGTGGTGTGGCGCGCGGCTTGGGGCGCGCGATCGCGTCTGCTTTAGCTGTCAGCGCCCGGTGAACGAGGGCCCCGCGCCCGCGTCCCCGGCGGATCCGGCGCCTGCCGGGGAACGGCCGGTATCCGCGTCGCCCTCCTGGGCCGCTGAGCCGTGGGCGCCATCCGCGCCGCCCGCCGTGGCAGAGACATCTGAGCCGGCCGGGTCGGGTGCCGTGGCAGAACCGGTGGCGTCGGCGCCGGCGTCGGCCGGGCCGCCCGCCGCGGCCGACGGGTGGTCGCCGGCCGGGCCGCCCGCTGCGGCCG
>DAHVAN010000345.1 GCA_027314595.1 Actinomycetota bacterium
GTCCAGCCCGAACGCCAGCAGCGCCGCCGCCGCGCCGTCGGCGAGTATCGAGAACCTGTCGGGGATCGCCGACCCGGTGACCGGAAGCGTCTGCAGCCAGTACCAGGGCAGCTTGACCCGCGCGTACTCGTGCCCGCCCGCCAGCAGCGTCCCGCCGAGGGACAGCACTTCGAGCACCGCGAAGGTGACCGCCGCCGCGCGGATCGCCGGCCGCCGCCAGAACGCGATCGCGGCCGCCGCGAGCACGATCAGCATCGGCCAGCCGAGGTAGGCCAGGTACTCGGGGGAGCGGCCCTGGAACGCCGCCGCGAACGCCGCGCTGGCGCGCGTGTGCAGCAGCATGGACGCCGGCGGCCGCACCAGCCCGGCCAGATCGTTCTTGTAATGGTCGGGGGTGAACGGGCTGCCGTGCTGCCTGGCCGGCCCGGAGAACTGCTCCCACAGCGGATAGCCCGCGGCCGCCGCCGCCACGGCCACGGCCGCGCCCGCGCCCGCGAGCGCGTCGCCGATCCGGCCGGGAACCGTGCGGGGCCTGGCGGCCGCAAGCACCGCCAGCAGGATCAGCGCCGCGAGCGCCGAGTCGAACGCGAGTTCCTCCGTGATGAACACCTGCGCGGCCACGAGCAGGCCCAGCCATGCCCCGCAGCGGCACGCCGCCCGCCGTCCGGTCCCGCAGCGCCCGGTGGCCAGCGCCAGGATCGCGCTGACGATCAACGGCGGCAGCACGGCGAACTGCAGGTCGTAATGGCCCTGCGCGGACTGGATCAGGGCCGGGGAGAACCCGTAGACGAGCCCCGCGGCCCCGGCCGCGCGGACGCTCACGCCCCACCCGCGCAGCACCGCGAACATGGCCAGCGCGGACCCCGCGAACCCGAGTGTCATCAGCACCGTGAGGCTCACCTGCGGCCCGGCGAGCAGCGTCAGCGGCGCCAGCAGCATCCCCGGCAGCAGCATCGGCGTGTTCCACATCAGGTTGATGCCCTGCGGGGCGTTCATGGCGGCGGTGCTGAGGGCGGGCAGCCGCAGGTGCGCGAAGGCCGTCGCCTCGTACCGGAAGAACCAGGCGAACTGGTCGCTGTCGTACGGATTGGCGGCGACCGCACGCGACGCCGGGTCCCGCCATAGCCACATGGTCACGACCAGCGCCCCGACCAGGTAGTAAAGCCCTGCTAGCCACAGCGTCCCGGCGCCGTCGCCACGCCGCGCGCGCACCGCGGCAGGGACGGCTCGCAGCGTGGCAGGCAGGGTGGCCGGCTCGGGGGGCACGACGCCGAGACTAACCAGCCGGCCTCCCGCCAGCGGGCGCTTTGGGCCAGGCCAACACCATTCCTTAAGATCTCGGGATCACCAGGGGGGCGTTAAGAGCCCGGGATCACCCGGGGGGCCGGCGCCGCGCCGCTGCCATTCGCGCGGGTAGCCGACCGAGACCTCCTCGAAGCGCACGCCGTCGTGATAGGCGGTGCGGGGGATGTGCAGGTGGCCGTAGACGGCGGCGACCACCTGCCGCTCGAGGTGCCAGGCCGCCGTCAGCTCGGTGCCGCACCACTGCGCAGTCGTCCGGGTCCCCGGGCCGCAGCAGGTCAGCGCACGGTTCTGCGGGTACCCCACGCGCAGGTCGCTGATGGCGAGCCGCCGGCCGGTCAAGAGCGGTCAGCGGTCACAGCGCCGTCTTGTCCTGCCACGTGCGCAGCAGCGCCTCGTCCCCGAACACGGTCAGCGGCCCGGCGGAGGGAGGTACCCGCCCGTAGAGCAGCAGCAGCAGCGCCGTCACCGGGCCGCGCGCCGCCACGGTCGCCTTCTCGTGCCCGCGCGACCAGGTCACAGTCCCGTCGCCGAACCGGATCAGCCACTCACCGTCGCAGTCGGTCGCGTGCAGGTGCACCGACTCTCCGGCCGGGAGCGACCCCAGGTGCTCGCGCGGCCGCCTGGCGTCGGGGAGGTTCGCGAGGAACTCCTCGATCCCGTCCGCGGCCACGAGCGGGTCTACCGACGGCCAGCCGCCGGCGGCGAGCTCCGCGTCGGCCCGGTGCACGGTCGTCTCGTGCAGCATCCGGCGCGCCCACCATCCGGACCGCTGCTCGGCGCCCCACGTCCAGAGGGCCGTATCCGGCCCGGCCGAGCGCAGCGCGGCGAGCAGCGGGGCCGCCCCGGCCGCGAGCCAGCCGGCGTACTGCGCCTCCCGCGGCGGCAGCCCGGCCTCGAGGTCCCGCTGCTCGATCCGCTCCGGCGACCGGGCCGACACGATCCGCGTGGCCCACCGGTGCACGATCCCCGTGTGCTTGACCAGCCTGGCGATCGTCCAGCCGGGGCAGGTCGGCACCGGCGACGCCGGGTCCGCCGCGCCGGCCGCCGACGCCATCCGGGCGATCTCGTCCCCGGCGCGCTCGCAGAACCACTCGTGATCAGGCACCCCGCCAGGCTAACAGCCGGTCAGCCGTAGAACCGCACGACCGCCTCGAGGGCGCAGACCGGCTTGTCGCCGCCCTCGCGTTCCACCACGCCGTCCACGGTGAGCTGCAGGCCGCCCTTGACCTCCGCCACGTCCACCAGGGTGGCGGTCAGCCTGATCTTCGAGCCGACCGGGACCGGGGCGGGGAACCGGACCTTGTTCAGCCCGTAGTTGACGGCCATCGTCGTGTCGGTGACGACGAGCACCTGCGACCACATCGGCACGAACAAGGACAGCGTGAGGTAGCCGTGCCCGATCGGTCCGCCGAACGGGCTTTCCCTGCTCGCCCGTTCCGCGTCCACGTGGATCCACTGGTGGTCGTCGGTGGCGTCGGCGAACGTGTTCACCCGCTGCTGGGTGATCTCGAACCACTCGCTGGTGCCGAGCACGGTTCCCTTGAGCGAGGGCAGCCCGGCTAGCGTGGTAGTGGTGGCGCTCATGCGGTCGTCTCCTTGGTCGTGATGCAAACGAGCCGACGTTACGAGAAGAGGCTGCGGACGTCAATGATCGAGCGTTCACCGATATACGTGGCACTACGTCAATACTCACTAGCCACGCGCGATCGCGAGTGCTGAAATAGCCGCAAGAACCCCGGAATTTACCGGGCCCATCGGGTGTTTGCCCCGGCGAGGGGCATGAGCGCGCGGAACCTTCACCAAAACAGGCAGGGCCTTCACAAATCGCAATGACCAGGGGAGAGCCTGCCGAGGGCTTCCTTCGGCATCGGGGACTGATCCTCGTCGCGGCGGGCGGCGCCGTAGCCGAGGCAGGCTTGCTCACGCTCTTCGCGCCCGCCGCGCGGCCGATGGCGCCGCAGGTCACCGCCCTGCCAGCGCTCGCCGCCTACCACGACCTGCGCTGGCTGTTCACCGACAGCCAGTCCTGGTTCGGGTTCGCCTGCGTGCTGACCGCCGCGCTGGTCGCCAGGTCGGCGATGGACACCGTGCTGCTGCGGCTGGCCTGGCCGCGTGAGGTGAGCGCGCCGCGGTTCAGCCGCGCCTTCTGGTCCTGCATGGCGCTGACCCTGCTGGCGTGGCTGCTGCTGCTGCCGGCCGTGACGCTGGCGTTCGGCGTCGCGGTGCTGCCGTTCTCCTGGCCTTTCCTGGCCGCGCTTCCGATCATGCTCGGCATCGTCGCCGCGCTCAGCCACGGCGGCGTGATCGTCGCCTGGTGGCGCAGGCTTCCGCCGGCCCGCACGATCGGCTGGCTGTTCGCCAGCTTCGCCGTGCTGTCGGCCGCGGCCGCCGTCATCGCGCACGTGGGCACCGTCGCGGCCCTCGCCGTCGCGGCGGTCACCGGCCTGGTCAACGCCCGCGCCTGGTACGGGCTGGCCGGTCTGGCCTCGCGGCTGCACCCGCGCACGGCCGAATCCGTGCCCGCCCGGCTGCTGCTCGGCCTGCCGTTCGCCCCCGTGACCGCCCTCATGGTGATCGTCCTCGCCGTGGGCGTGGTGCGGCTGATCTTCACCGGGACGATCCAGCTGCCCGTCACCCCGCCCGTCAGCGCCTCGGCCGCGGACGTGACGAGCGGCGGGTCGGGCGGCGGCATCGCCGCGGCGGGCACGGTGACCGGCGCGGTGCTCGTGGTCGGCGGCTGGGGCTCCTCCTGCTGCGACGCGGCGAACGGCCTGCGGGGCGCGCTGCCCGGCATGACCGTCCGCCAGTTCTCCTACGCCGGGCTCGACGCGAAGGGCAGGCCGCTGCCGAGCGGCCCCGGCGCCGACGACCTGTCGCTGCCTGAGCTCGGCGACCGGATGGCGGTTCAGCTGATGAAGCTGCACCAGCTGACGGGCCGTCCGGTCGACGTCGTCGCGGAAAGCGAGGGCACGCTCGGCGTCTACGCGATGCTCGACCGCCATCCTCACCTCCCGATCGGCTCGGTGGTGCTGCTCAGTCCCATCGTCGAGCCTGGTCAGCTGAGCTACCCGAGCGGGCGGGACGGCCCGTCGGTGTCCGAGGACGCGCTGAAGGAGCTGAACCACCTTGTCGGCGGCATGTCCCCGTACGGCCCGAGCGGCGCGCAGCACCTGCTCGATTCGGTCAGCAGGTTC
This sequence comes from Actinomycetota bacterium, assembly GCA_027314595.1. Lineage (GTDB taxonomy): Bacteria > Actinomycetota > Actinomycetes > Streptosporangiales > Streptosporangiaceae > Trebonia. Next base: position 4,500 of record DAHVAN010000345.1, read on the forward strand.
GGCGCCAGGTACTTCGCCGCGGCCACCGGCCCGCAGGGGGAGTCGATCCGCTGGCTCGCGGTGATACCGCTCGCCGACGCGCTCACCCTGCCCGTCTGCGGCCTGCCGCCGGACGTGGTCGTGGTGCCGGCCTTCCACGGCGGGCTGCTCGGCGATGGCAGCGTCCTGCCGATGGTCAGCGCGTTCCTGGCCGGCCGTCCGGCGGCAGCGCCTGGCCAGGACGGCCGGCTGCGCGTCGCCGCCGAGGTGATCACCAGCGTCGCCAGCGCCTGGCGGATGCCCGACACGCGCTCGGCATGTCCCGGATAAGTGATACGCTCAGCCTCGATGCGATCAGTCAGCGACCTCCAGTGGTGGCGCCGCCCGTAGGCGGTGCCCGCAGCTGTGTCTGAAGCGACCGCCCGGAAACGGCGGTCGCTTTTCGTATCTCCGCCGGTCACCGGGCCAGAAAGAAGGGCCCGACGATGGAAGCCGCGACACCGGCGACTCAGCCGCTGCACACCGCCGGCGGCGTCACGATCACCCGCACGGCCGAGCCGTTCGACCCGGCCGAGCTCGGGCGGATAGCCAACGCCGTCGACCGCCGCCGCGGCGGCGTGATGAGCTCGGGGATGGAGTACCCGGGCCGGTACAGCCGCTGGCACATGGCCTACGTGAACCCGCCCGTCGAGATCACCGCGCGCGGCAGGTACGTCACGGCCCGCGCGCTCAACGAGCGCGGCCTGATCATCCTCCCGGTGATCGCCGCCGCGATGCGCCGGGCAGGGCACGAGCAGCCCGCTGATAACAGCAAGAAGCGTCACGCCCCGGACGCCGTGTGCACGGTTGTCATTCCCGAAGGGGAGGGCACGTTCACCGAGGAGCAGCGCAGCCGCCGCCCGACGGTGTTCACGGCGCTGCGGGAGATCGTCGCGGCATTCGGGTGCGCTGATCCGCATCTGGGACTGTACGGGGCGTTCGGCTATGATCTGGCGTTCCAGTTCGAGCCGGTCCGGCTGCGCATGGACCGGCCGCGCGACCAGCGCGACCTGGTGCTGCACCTGCCCGACGAGTTCCACGCCCTGGACCGGCGCCGCGAGGAGGCGGTCAGGTACCGGTACGAGTTCACGGTCGGCGGGGTCAGCACGCGCGACCTCCCCAGGCAGACCGCCGAGACACCACAGCCGGCCGCCCTCGTTCGGGATGAGGATCTTCACAACCCTGCCCCCGGGCGGTTCGCGGCGATCGTGGAGCGGGCGAAGGAGCGGTTCAGGGTCGGCGACCTGTTCGAGGTCGTGCCGAGCCACGTGTTCCGCGCGCGGTGCGGGTCGCCGGCCGGGTTCTACGAGCTGCTGCGCGAGCGCAACCCCGCGCCGTACGAGTTCTGCTTCAACCTCGGGGACGGCGAGCACCTGGTGGGCGCCTCGCCCGAGATGTACGTGCGGGTCACCGGGGACCGGGTGGAGACCTGCCCGATCGCCGGCACGATCGCCCGCGGCGCGGACCCGCTGGAAGACGCGGCGAACATCGTCACGCTGCTGCGCTCGGCGAAGGAGGAGTCCGAGCTGACCATGTGCACGGACGTGGACCGCAACGACAAGTCCCGGGTCTGCGTGCCGGGCAGCGTCACGGTGATCGGGCGCCGGCAGATCGAGATGTACAGCCGCCTGATCCACACCGTCGACCACATCGAGGGCCGGCTGCGCCCCGGCTTGGACGCGCTGGACGCGTTCCTGACCCACATGTGGGCCGTCACCGTCACCGGCGCGCCGAAGACCTGGGCGATGCAGTTCATCGAGGACAACGAGGACGCGCCGCGCCGCTGGTACGGCGGCGCGGTGGGCAAGATCGGCTTCGACGGCTCGATGAACACCGGCCTGACGCTGCGCACCGCTCACATCCGCGGCGGCGTCGCCGCTGTCCGGGCCGGCGCGACGCTGCTGAACGACTCCGACCCGCACTCCGAGGAGAAGGAGACGCACATCAAGGCCCGCGCCCTCATGGAAACCCTTCATGAGTCAGAACGAGCGGTGGCGCCTGTGGCGGCCCCGCACCCGCCCGTCGCCGCCAGGCAGCCGCCGCTGCGGGTGCTGCTCGTGGACCACCAGGACTCGTTCGTGCACACCCTGGCCGACTACTTCCGCCAGTACGACGCGCAGGTCACGACGCTGCGCGCCGGGTTCGCCGTGTCGATGCTCGACTCGCTGGCCCCCGACCTGGTGGTGCTGTCGCCCGGGCCAGGCCGCCCGTCGGACTTCAAGTGCGGCGAACTGCTCGCCGAGCTCGACGCGCGCGAGCTCCCGGTGTTCGGCGTGTGCCTCGGGCTGCAGGCGATGGTGGAGCACGCCGGCGGCGAGCTGTCGCTGCTGCCCGAGCCGCAGCACGGCAAGCCGGGGCAGGTCATGGTCCGCGGCGCGACGTCGCTGCTCGCGGGCCTGCCGCCGGAGTTCACCGCGGCCAGGTACCACTCGCTGTACGCCAGACAGGCCGGCGTGGCCGGCGGTTTCACGGTCACCGCGACGACCCCGGACGGCGCGGTCATGGCGATCGAGGACGACGCGGCGGGCCGCTGGGCGGTCCAGTTCCACCCCGAGTCGATCCTGACCGCCGCCGGCCGCAGCGGCCACCGGGTGATCGCGAACGTCCTGGCCCTGTGCCGCGCCCGCGCGTCGGCCGCCGCGTAAGTTACCATCGCGTACGGGTGCTCAGCGGAAAGGCGGCCGGCGATGGTGGACTTCGCGCTCAGTGATGAGGAACGGCAGATCCGGGATACCGTCCGGGCGTTCATCGAGCGCGAGGTGATGCCGCTCGAGCCGGACGTGCTGCGCGCCGAGCGGTCGGGCCAGCCGGGTATCGGCCGTGACGCGCTGCGCGAACTGCAGCTCAAGGCGCGGCGCAGCGGGTTCTGGGGGGTGACCACGCCGGAGGAGTACGGCGGCATGAACCTCGGCGCGGTGATGTCGGCGATCATCGCGATCGAGACCGGGCGGACGTTCGTGCCGTTCCAGTTCGGCGGATACGCCGACAACATCCTCTACGCGGGCAACGACGAGCAGAAGCAGCGCTACCTGATCCCGACGATCGAGGGCGAGCGGATCTCCTGCTTCGCGATCACCGAGCCGGGCGCCGGCTCGGACGCCCGGTCGATCCGCACGTCCGCGCGCCGCGACGGCGGCGACTACGTGATCAACGGGGAGAAGACGTTCATCACCAACGGGAACGACGCGGACTTCGTCATGGTGTTCGCGGTCGTGCCCGGCGAGGGAGTCACCTGTTTCCTCATCGACAGGGACATGGGGTGGAAGTCCGAGCCGATCCCGACGATGGGGGAGTGGGGCCCGGCGTCGCTGGTCTTCGAGGACGTGCGGGTGCCGGCGGCCAACGTCCTCGGCGAGGCCGGCAAGGGGTTCGACCTGGCGATGGCGTGGATCAGGCTGGGCCGGTTCATGATCCCGGCGCGGGCCGTCGGGTCGGCGGAGCGGCTGCTGCAGATGGCGATCGACTACGCGAACGTCAGGCACTCGATGGGCCAGCCGATCGGCCAGTACCAGGCCATCCAGTGGCAGATCGCGGACTCCCAGGTGGAGATCGAGGCGGCCAAGTGGCTCACGCTGTACGCCGCGTGGCGGGTGCAGCAGGGGATGGACGGGCGGCACGCCTCCTCGATCGCCAAGCTCAACGGCGCGGTCATGGCCAACAACGTGGTGGACCGGGTGCTGCAGATCCACGGCGGCATGGGCTACACCAAGGAACTGCCGATCGAGCGCTGGTACCGGGAACTGCGGCTGCTGCGGATCTACGAGGGCACCGACGAGATCCAGCGCCGCACCATCGCGCGCAACCTGCTCAAGGGTCACGTCAAGCTGGGCGGCATCGGGGAGTGAGCCAAGCGGCGCTGGCCGGCCAGTCCCCGGGGCGCGATGGCCGGTAACCCGATGCCCGCCGCGGAGCTGGAAACGTCCGCGGCGGCACGCGGAAGCGGGAAATCGTGCCGCAAGGCTGGCCGGTGCGGGCCGGGCCGCCTGGCACGCCGCGCGCCCGGCGCCCGGTGACCGCGAAGGTGCCGCGCGGTGTGGCGGCCGACGCCCGGCGGTATGTGCCGCCAGCGCAGCGCCAGGCCGCACGCCATGAGGGCGCCGAGGCCGCCGCCCACCGCGATGACCGTCGCGGGCGACACCACCTGGGCGGCGGCGCCCGCGAGCATGAGGGCCGCGCCCTGGCAGGCCACCGTCCCGCTGCTGGCCAGGCCGAACGCCTGTGCGCGCCGCTCTTGCGGCACCCAGTCCACGAACGCGGTGTTCGCGGCGATCTGGTAGATCGCGAACGTGCCTGACACCGCGAAGATGGCCATCGAAACGGCCAGGCCCGGGCGCAGGGCGGTCAGCGGGAGCACCGCGCAGGCGCAGCAGGCCATCGGTCCCATCCAGCGCAGCCGGGTCAGCGGCCCGACGTTCTTGGTGAAGACCGGGGCGGCCAGGATCGCGCCGGCCTGGCCGGACGCGATGAGCAGTCCGGCGGCCGCCGGCCCGCCGCCGAGGCTGGCGGCATACGGGGCCGCGATGCCCTCGGGGATCGAGTACAGCGCGATCAGCCACCCGAGCATCATCAGCGTGCGGATCGCCTGGTCGCCGAGCATCAGCCGGGCTCCCTGGCCCAGTGGCGCCAGCGCGCCCGCGTGCGCCCCGCCCGCGCCGGTCGTGCCGCCCGTGCCGGTCGTGCCGCCCGCGCCGGGACCGCGCCGGCCGGCCGGCCGGGCCCGGGTGCCGAGGCGGAC
>DAHVAN010000349.1 GCA_027314595.1 Actinomycetota bacterium
CTCCGCCGCCGCCCGCGCCGCCGGCGCCCCCGAGCCAGCGCCCGGCCGCCGCGACCACCTCGGCATCGTCCGGGCGCCGCGCGTCCAGATCAAGCCCGACCCGGTACGCCGCGATCGACTTGACGGCCACCACGGGAACCCCCGCGGCCGGCGAGGCGACCCGGCTCGCCAGCGCGGCGCGGTAGGCGTCCGCAAACCCCGCGGCGCTGACCCCCGAAGCGGCCAGCGACTGCGCCACCTGCTCGAGGCGGACCACCTCGAAGGCCGCCGCCCCGGCGAACGCGGCCGTCTGCGCCGGTGACAGCAGCGCCTCCGGCGCGTAGCCGGTGTCCACGCACAGCGCGCCGAGCCCTGACGCCGCGAGGAAACGCCGGTTCACTTCCGCGCCGCCAAGCGCGGCACGGCGCTCCTGGTACTCGCCGACCTGAGCGTGTGCGGGCAGGTCGAGCAGCGGGGGGCACCACCTCCGGAACGCCAGCCCGGCGAGCGAGTCGAACGCGGTTCCGCCCGCGCCTTCGCCCCCGGCACCCTCGTTGAGCAGCGCTTCCAGGTCACCACCTGCCCTTAGCACGCCATGACAGTGATGATCCGCCAGCGGCTGGCTAGCGACGAAGCCGAGCAGAGATGGCATGTTCCCTGAAACCCCCTGATGCCATTACTGAGTAACTTTCATGCTGCTTGCTCATGAAATGAACCGTTTTTTCCGTTTACGCGTGACAAACCGTAGAGTCTGCATACGGGTCGCAACTGGAGTGATGACGAGGGGTGGTCGAGGTGACCGCAGCCTATCCGGTGCTTCCATCGGATCCTGGCCTGGTTCGCTGCGTGCGCGTATTCGCAGGTGAACTGGGCCAGGTAGCGCGCGTGCGAGCCTTCGTGGCGTACGCGCTGGCCGGCTGCCCGGCCAGGGAGACGCTGCTGGCATGCGCGTCCGAGCTGGCCGCCAACGCGATCGCCCACACCGCCTCGGGGGCGGGCGGAGTGTTCACCGTCGAGGTCGCCTGGCCCGCCGCGGGCATGGCGACGGTCGCCGTCACCGACGCGGGTGCCCCGTGCGAGCCGGCCATCCGCCAGTCGCGCGAGATAGGCGAGCCGCATTACCTGGCCGAGAGCGGCCGCGGCCTGGCGCTGGTCGACGCCCTCAGCAGCTCGTGGGGCTACCGCGACCTGGACACGGGCCCAGGCCGGACGGTCTGGGCAGCAGCGGCCTGGCCAGTAGCCGTAAGCGTGATCTGTGAATTAGGCGCAGGTACGTGCCCGGTCTCACCGCGTCGGGCGCGGTACCCGCTGCCCGGGCCGCCCCTTCCGGCACCCCCGGCGCGCCAGGCACGCCGGCACGCCCGGGCTCGCCGCATCGGGTGCGGTACCCGTTGCCCGGCCGCCAGCGCGGAAGCCATGCACAGCGATGGGCATGGCGAATGCTCGTCCGACCGTCATCGCGCCGCCGGCACGCTGCCGTCCTGTCACAGGGGTCCCGTGCGGCCCTCGTGCGCGTGCCGGTGCCGGGACGGTGGCGCGATGCCGCCTGCGGGCCGTCTCATCTGCCGAGACAAGACCCAATTCGGCTGACTGGGCTCCTGCGCGGGGCCTTTCCCTAGCCGTCGCGGCTCCCTCGCACCCGTTTCGCCGCACATTCGTGCGTGCTGACGGCGCGCGCCCGGCGCCTCGCGTGGTCGTGGGTCACTGCTGGTCGTAAGAAGACTGACAGCTATCGCGGGCCGTGAGCCACGCCCGCACTGGACGTGGCCGGCTCGGCGCGCGGGCGAAGGCGGCCTCCCGCCGTCGCCGCGCGCGCCAGTTCGCATCTGGCCCTTCATCCGGCCGGCCTGGCCGAGCGCAGGAGGCCAGAAAGTCTGGTGCATCAAGTCTTCACGATAGCTCG
>DAHVAN010000350.1 GCA_027314595.1 Actinomycetota bacterium
TGGACCCTCACCCAGCCGCTGCCCGGCTGGCACCAATGGCGCACCCCCAGCGGACGCACCTACACCCAGGGACCCATGAAATACCCCGCCTGAACCAGGAACGGCCACCCAGCCCCCGCGCCCAACCGGCGCGACGCCGGCCCTCGGGCCCCGGTGCCTGCCCCGCTCGGCGGACGCTGACCGGCGGCGTGAACTGCCTGACGGGCGGCCCGCGGCACCGTGCTTTCCACGAACGGCAGGCGTGAAGAACAGGCTGAGGAACTCCAGCAGTCCCCGATCCAGAGCCGGCGGCTCGTAGCCGACGATCGTCCCCGTGCGGATGGCCGCGTGGGCCACCAGTTGCCGCGAGACGTGCCCCAAGATCGGATCGGCGCGTGCGAGCTGAGCCAGCAGGCTCTTGGCGAGGTCACCGCCGCCCGCCAGCGCGATCGTGCTGTCGTCGAGCGCGGTCCAGGCCCAGCGACGGCGACGCGCGGCATCAGGGGCCACGCGCGCACCTGGGTGACCATGCCGCGGACGCGGCGAATGGAGATCTCCCCACCAGCGGCGTCCATCGAGGCGAGCGCTAGCGCGACGCCCGGCGCGAGCTCGTCAGCGCTCACTCCTGCCCCTACTTGCCCCGCTCTTGATGCCTAGCTAGCGGCCGGGGGATGGCGGGCCGTCATAGCGGCCGACGCCGACTAGCGCCCAGTACCTGGAAGGGTCCTCGGGAACGTCGTCGGGGAAGTCGGGCCGCCATTGGGGTATCCAGACCAGGCCGGGTTCGACGAGGGTGAAGCCGTCGCAAAGCCCGGCGATCTCATCGCGGCTGCGCATGACCAGGCGGGCGGTGACGCGGCTGTTGTAGACGGATTCGAATGAGTTCGCCAGGCTGGGCTGCTCGTCCCGGCACGCGTGACAGATGACGAGGTAGCTTCCGGGGGCGAGGGCATCGCGCAGGGCGGCTACGATCTGCGCCGCCTGTCCGGTGTCCGGGATGAAGTGCAGGACGGCGACCACGAACACGGCGACAGGCTGGGTGAAGTCGAGCAGGAGCTGGGTTTCCGGGTCGGCGAGGATCTTCCCGGGCTCGCGGAGGTCACCCTGGATGACTGTGGCGTCGGGGTTGCCTGCCAGCAGGAGCCGGCTGTGGGCGACGGCTACATCGTCGCTGTCCACGTAGACGACGCGTGATCCGGGGGCGGTGTCCTGGGCGACCTGGTGGACGTTGTTCTCAGTGGGGATGCCCGAGCCGATGTCGAGGAACTGGCGGATGCCGGCCTGGCCGGCCAGGAATCGCACCACGCGGCCGAGGAAGGCGCGGTTGGCCCGCATGGTGGCGCGGATGTTCGGGTCCAGGGCGATGATCGTACGGGCGAGGTCACGGTCGGCCTGGAAGTTGTGGTCGCCGCCGAGCCAATAGTCGTAGACGCGGGCGACATTCGCCCTGGTGGTGTCGATTCCTGGCGGCACCCAGCCTGGCTCCACGGTCATCGGTTCTCCTGTCCCGCCCGTGCGGCACGCACGCCCGGCTCAGCATATCGCTGGTTCGCTGCTTTGCGTAGACCGTGCCGATACGGGCCGTTAGAGTTAGTTGTCTGCTCTGCGCGGCTGCGCGGATGCGGGGAGAGCGCGGCGGGCTCACGAAAGCCGAGGCACAGGTGACCGATGATCCGGGTGTCGTGACAAGCCGTCACGGCGATGTGCTCCGCGTCGGCCTGCTGGCTGAGACAGCGCTGCGGCTGCACAGCAGCCTGGACCTCGCCGCTATTGCCGGCCTCGTCCTGGATGTCACAGTCCCGGGTTTCGCCGACGCTGGGACCGTATTCGTCCTTGAACGCCCGCTCGGCTCCGGTGAACGCCCCCTGGGCAGCGGCGAGGTCGCGGCACGCCGACTCGGAACCAGGCTCGCGCACGCTGGCGAGCCCGCGGTGCAGGAAGCGTTTCCGGCCGGGGAAATGACCGCCTTCGCCGCCGACTCGCCCTATGCCCGCTGCGTACGCGGCCGGGAGCTGGTGATCTTCGCCCAGCCGGACAGTCAGACCCTGGAGCGCGCCCGGCCCGGAGGCCGGGAGTTCATCTCCCGTTATGCCTGTTTCCTGGCCCTTCCGGCGACCGCAGGTGCGGAGGTAGCAGGATTCCTGGCGTTCGCACGCACCGCCCGTTCGGCCCCGTTCAACGACGCCGACGCCGTGACAGCGGTCCGGCTGGCGGCCAGCGCGGGAACCGGCATAGCCAACGCCCTGACGCTGATGCGGCACCGGTTCATCGCTGACACGCTGCAGGGCAGCCTGCTCGCCGCCGAGCCGGCAGCGCCGCGGGGACTGGAAGTAGCCGCCCGCTGCCTGCCCGCCTCCGGGCAGATCGTCGGCGGCGACTGGTATGACCTCATTAGCTTGCCCGCTGGCAGGAGCGGACTCATCGTCGGCGACGTGATGGGCCACGGCCCTGAGGCCGCTGCCGTAATGGCGCAGCTCCGCGCCGCGGCGCACGCCCTGGCCCAGCTAGACCCCGGACCCGCGGAACTGCTCGGCCACCTCAACCGGGTGACCACGACACTGCGACGGCCCATGCTGGCCACCTGCGTGTACGCGATCATCGACCCGGGCGCCCAGACCTGCACCCTGTCGGCGGCAGGCCACCTGCCGCCGGTGCTGGCAATGCCAGACGGCACGACTAGGGTCCCGGATCTGCCGGCCGGCCAGTCACTCGGGCTCGGCTCGGCGGTCTACGGGCAGGCCCGCGTCGATTTCCCGCCCGGCGCCGTGATCGCCTTGTACACCGACGGACTGGTTGAGACGCGCACACGCTCCTTCGACCAGGGAATCCTCGCGTTGCGCTCGGTCCTGCCCCACGGAAACTGCCGGCTCGACGCTGCCTGTGACACACTGATCGGCTCCCTCGCCGAACGGTCCGAAGACGACGTGACCGTGGTCCTCGCCCGCATCCCCCGGTAAGCCTCCGGGTACGGCTATAGGGTTGCTATCGCCCGCGAGGCCCGATCTCAAGGAGGACAGATGCCGGACAGGATCCTGACCAGCCACGCGGGCAGCCTGCCCAGACCGGAGGACCTGATCGCGCTCAACAAGCGGCGGGCGGCGGGGGAACTTCCCGACGAGGCGGCATACCTGGGCGAGCTGCGGGCGGCGGTGGCGCAGGTAGTGGAGCGCCAGCGCGGGATCGGCATCGACCTGGTCAACGACGGCGAGTACGGGCATTCGATGGGGCAGCGTTATGACTACGGCTCGTGGTGGACGTATGTGTTCCAGCGGCTCGGCGGCATCGAGCTGACACCGATCTCGATCGCGGAAATGCCGCAGCCCAGGGCCAGGCCGGGCGAGATCGCGCTGGCGTCCTTCGGCGAGCGGCGGGACTGGCAGGCGTTCGCCGAGGCCTACACGGACCCGAGTTCGGGCGCGGCGGTGCCGAACCGGGAGAACGCGGTCGCCCCGGTCTGCCGCGGGCCGATCACCTACGCCGGCCACCAGGCCGTGCGGCGCGACATCGCGGACATGAAGGCCGCGATGGCGGCCGCCGGGGTGTCCGACGGCTTCCTGAACGCGGTGGCGCCGGGCAGCTGCGGGCGGTTCGGCAACGAGTACTACGCCGACGACGAGGAGATGATGTACGCCTGTGCGGAAGCCATGCGCGAGGAGTACACCGCGATCGTCGAGGCGGGCCTGACCCTGCAGCTCGACGACCCGGCGATCGCGGAGAACTGGGACCAGATCAACCCCGCGCCAAGCGTGGCCGGCTACAAGCGGTTCACGATGAAGCGGGTCGAGGCGCTCAACTACGCGATCCGCGGGCTCCCGGCCGAACGCATCCGATTCCACCTGTGCTGGGGAAGCTGGCACGGCCCGCACACCACGGACATCCCGATGGCCGACATCGTCGACGTGATGCTGGCGATCAACGCGGGAGCGTATTCGTTCGAGGCCGCCAACGCCCGGCACGAGCACGAGTGGAAGGTCTGGCGGGACGTCAGGCTTCCCGAGGGCAAGGTCATCCTGCCCGGCGTCGTCACCCACTCCACTAACGTCGTCGAGCATCCCGAACTCGTCGCCGACCGGATCATCAGGTACGCCGAGGCGGTCGGCCGGGACAGCGTCGTCGCCTCCACCGACTGCGGCCTCGGCGGCCGGGTCCACCCGCAGATCGCCTGGGCGAAGCTTGACGCCCTCGTCAAGGGCGCCGAACTGGCGTCAGGGCAGCTTCGGGGCCGGTGACGCCGGCACGGCGGCCCGTGCCGCGTTCTGGGCCAGATAGGTTGGTTTCGTGACAGACACGACGACGTACCTGCTCGGCCCGGACTGCGGCCGGCTGCTGATCAAGACCGGCCGTGCCGGGCTGGCCGCCAAGGCGGGGCACGACCTGACGATCGAGGTCACCCGCTGGTCGGCGCGGGTCATTATCCCGAACGGCGGTGCGGACAGCGCGCTCTCCGCCGCTGAGATCTCCGCCGAGCTCGACCTCGGGTCGCTGGCGGTGCGCGAGGGGACCGGCGGCGCCAAGCCGCTGACCGACAAGGACCGGGGCGACATCGCGAACACGGCACGCAAGATCCTCGGCACGGGGACGGCCGGATTCGCCTCGACCCAGGTCGTCCCGGCCGGCTCAGGCGGGACGATCGACGGGACGCTCACCTTCGACGGCAGGTCGCAGCCGGTACGGCTGCAGGTGGCCAGCCCGGGCACCGGCCGCTACCGCGGGACCGCCACGGTCAGGCAGACCGACCTGGGCATCACGCCGTACTCGGGCTTCCTCGGCGCGCTCAAGCTGCGCGACGAGGTCGGCGTCGAGTTCGAGGCCGACCTCGGCCGCGCCGGCAGGCAATGACAGATGCGGTCCGGGCGGGCGGCCGCTGGTGCCGCGCATTGGGCCAGACGCGCAGCTGCCCCGGGCAGCTTCGAACCCGGCCGCGCCGTGATCCCAGAATGGGGGTCATGACAAGGCCGCCGTCCTGAAATAGGGTGTCAGCGTGTGAATGGCCGAGGACGGACGTCCCCCGGATCCCTGTTCGCTAGGGGGGGTAGCGGGCTAAGGAAGTGGCGGGAGATGCCCGTCCTCGACTGCTCGATAATACAACTCCAGTTTCGTCGGCGCGGCTCGTCCGGTAAGCGCATACTTCTCGCGCACGCGGCCCAGGTACTGCTTTACCGTCTCCTCGCTGATGGCCATCTTCCTGGCCACGGATTTCATCGGCAGGCCGGTCGCGTAAAGCTGCAGCGCACGCGTTTCCTGGTTGCTGAGAGCCGGCATGCTCGCGGCGTCGCCGGTAGCCAGGATGTAGGCGAGGCGGGCGGAGATCCAGTCCCCGCCCGCCGCGACCTCCCTGATCGCCGCGCGTATCTGGGCGGCCTGCTCGCTCTTCAGCGAGTACCCGCGCGCACCGGCGCGCACCGCCGCCCGCACCGCGGCCGGCCGCTCGGACGCCGACAGGATCAGGACGGCCGGCCCTGCCGCGAGGATGGCGGCCACGTTGTCCGCCACGGTGGTGCCGTCACCGAGGTCGAGGTCGAGCAGCACGACGTGCGCCCGGCGGCCGGGCCCGGCGAGCAGCGCGTCCACGGTGGCCGCGGTGGCGACGACCCTGATGTCGTTCCCGTCGCCGCTGACCCAGCCCGCGACGCTGTCGCGGATGATCGGATGGTCGTCCACGGCGGCGATGTCGATGACGCCTGTCAACCCTCGTCGTCCTTCCGCCAGCAGGCCTCCAGGCATCCCCCGCCGGTCCCGGCCGCGCTCAGGCAGGCGCGCCAGCGCGCCGCCGCGGGCACATCCAGCCCGAACCCGGCCAGGTCGGGCGCGGCGGCCCGCAGCGCCGCGCCGAAGGTCAGGTACAGTTCGGCGCCATCGCCGCGATCGAGCACCGTGAGCACGGCCTGACCCGGCGAGAGCGCGCTGAGCACCGCGTCCACGCATCCAAGCAGCGCGCGGGCGACCGGCGGCCGCGGGGTGCCGGGGTCGCCGATCAGCTGGACGGTCACCGGCACCCCCCGGGCCGCCGCGGCGCGCAGCGCCGGCTCCAGCACGGTCATCAGCCCTCCGGCGCGCGGCGCGTCGCCGGCGAGGGAATGCCGAAGCGCCGCCGCGTGAGCGGCGCACGCCTGCCGCACGTCCTGGCCTGCGGGGTCGCGCGTCCCGTCGGCGATCGCGCGCAGCAGCGGCAGCGCCTCCTTCTCAAGCACCGCGAGCCTGCCGCGCCGTTCCTGCTGGATCGCGGCCGCCGCGGCGCGCTCTGCCGCGGACCTGCTCGCCAGCGATGCCCGCCGCGCGGCCATGCTGACGTGCATGGCCATGGTGGGCCGCAAGGCGGCGAACGCGATCAGCACGGCCGCGGTGATGTAGCCGGCCGCACCGAGTTCGGACAGGCTCAGCGCGTTCACCCCGCCGTCGCGGATGACCGATGCGCCCTGCACGGCGAAGACCAGCAGCGCCGCCGGAACCGACACCCGGGCCGAGCGGCTCATCACGACCAGGACAAGCAGCCAGGCCGTGCCCAGGACGCCCAGGTCGACGCTTCCCGAAGCGCCGGACGCCCGGTGCGCCAGCCCGGCCGCGGCCACGGCCGCGACCGCGATGGCGATGGCCGCCGCGACCTCGCCCGCGGACAGGCCGCCGGCGCGCAGCCGGGGCACGAGCAGCCGGCCGTCGCCGATCACCGCGAGCCAGACCGCGATCGCCGCGGCGGGCTGGCTGTAGTCGCGCAGGCTGGCCAGCACCTGAGCCAGCGCGAGCAGCGGCGGGATCACCGCGAGCGCCCGGACCAGGCGCACCAGCCCGGCCTCGGCGGTGTCGCGTGCCACCTGGTGATGGCTTAGCACGGCCGGCCCTGCCCAGCCAGGACGCGGGCGGGCCAGGACAGGCACACCGCGGTTCCCTGTCCTGGCTCGGACCATATCGACGCCTGCCCGCCGCAGTCGGCGGCGCGCTCGGCTACGGAGCGCCGCAGGCCTAGCCGGGTCCGGTCGACGCGGGCCCGATCGAACCCGATGCCGCGGTCGCGCACCGTCACCCGCAGGCGGCACGGGACCTCGGGGTCCCCCGTCGGCGCGGTCGCCGTGACCGTCAGCCACGCCTCCCCGGTCCCGGCGTGCGCCGCCACGTTGCACAGCGCCTCGCGCGCGGCGTTCGAGAACGCCGCGACGACCCGGTCAGGGACGGCCGTCCCTGACCCGTCGTCCATCTCGACGTGGACGGTCAGCCCCCGGGCGCGCATGCCGTCCGCGACGGCCCGCATCGCGCCAGCCAGGTCGCCGGGCGGGCGCCTGGCGCCCGCGGCCGGGTCGCCGGGCTCGCCGAGCGCGCTCTCTATCAGGGCCACGTCCTGCCGGCACCTGTTCACCGCCTCGGCCGCGTCGCCGCCGTCGCCCCGGGCCAGGGCGGTGAGCGTGTTGAGGATCGTGTCGTGCAGCAGCCGCTCATGCTCGCGGCGCTCGATGTTCCCCGACAAGACGGCGTACTGCTCGCTCGCGGCCCGATCGGCCTCGTCCAGGGCGGCGTCCGCCACGGCGGCGCGGCGGTAGAACTGGCGCCGGCCGTATCCGTGCACGAGCCCGACGACGACCAGCAAGATCGCCGCCCCGGTCAGCGTCCTGGCGTTGGTGACCGGCGCCAGCGCCGCGCCCGCCCAGTACGCCGCCGGCGCGGCGAATGCCAGCACCGCGGCGAGCAGGCCGGGCGCGAACCACACGGGGACGATCAGCTGGCCTGACATGACGATGACCAGCCAGCTGAACGCGTCGTCACGGACGGCGGGCGGCACGCAGTCCTGCGCGGCGAGCGCCAGCGCCACGTACACGGCGGAGTCCGCGCAGGCGCCGCACGGCGGCGGCAAGCGCCGCCGCAGGTAGGCCACGACTATCACGGCCCACGTCAGGGCCAGCGCGGGGGCCGCGAGGCGCCACGGAGCGGCCGCGTAGAACGAGTGCCAGATGACGACCTGCACGACGATGTACATGGCTCCCGCGGTCCGGACCGACAGCGCGAGATAGGCGATCACCGACCTGAGCGCTGCCATCGCCGGCCCCGCCGGGGGGACATTGCCCGTCGCCCGCATAGGGCCGATAATACGGGCTGCGCTGGCCACGCCGAGGGTGCTCGGCGGCTACATCCAAGATCGCAGCCACATCCGGGCGAGCCAGGCCGGATCCGAGATCGGGCTCCCCGCGAGCACGGGATACAGGTAGCCGAAATTCAGCGCGACGAGCAGCAGGTACGCGCCCGATATCGCCGCGCCCGCGGCGCGCCGCCGCCGTGACGCGCCCGGCGGCCCGAGTACCAGGCCGATGCAGAGCGCGAGCGCCAGGCACAGGAACGGCGCGAACGACACCGCGTAGTAGGAGAACTGCGTCCTGGCGGCGAGCAGGAACCAGGGAAGCCACCCCGCCGCGACGCCGTACAGCGCCGCGCCTGCCGCCCAGTCCCGCCGCAGCCACCACCACACCGCCAGCGCCGGCAGCGCCGCCAGGCCGGCCCACCAGATCGCCGGCGTGCCGACCGCCAGGACGTCCTGCACGCAGCCGCCCACCCGCGTGCAGCCCTGCTCGCCGAACTGCGGGGCCGCGTAGTAGAACGGGACCGGCTGCCGCAGCAGCAGCCACGTCCACGGCTGCGACGCGTAGGAGTCGGCCGAGTGCAGGCCAAGGCCGTAGGAGAGCATCTGCAGGTGGTACTCATACAGCGAGTACAGGGCGGAGATGACCGGGATGCGGACGCCGTGGGCGGCGGCGTAGTTCCTGTCCCAGCCGATGGCCGACGCGAACCAGCCGCTCCACGTCGCGAGGTAGGCGACGGCGGCGGTCAGCCACAGCGACGGCAGCAGCGCCAGGCCGTCGGTGACCAGCGCGCCGTAGACGTGCCGGCCGAATCCGGCGGCGCGCCGCGCCGACATGTCCCACATCAGGCACAGCGGGGCGAACAGCACCAGGAAGAACAGGCCGTTCCACTTGGACGCGACCGCCAGGCCCAGGCAGAATCCCGCCGCGACGCGCCACCACCGGATGCCAAGACGCGGTCCGGCCCCGTGCGCCGGCAGACCGGGTGAGCGCGCGGCGAGCCGGGCCCGGGCCTGGTCGCGGTCGATGACCAGGCAGCCGAACCCGGCCAGCACCCAGAACATGACGAAGATGTCCAGCATCGCCGTCCGGCTCATGACGAACTCCAGGCCGTCCAGGGCCAGCAGCAGGCCCGCGACGCAGCCGAGCAGGCCCGACCCGGTCATCCGGCGCGTGATCCGCGCCAGCAGCAGGATGGACGCCGACCCGGCGGCCGCCGCGGCCACCCGCCAGCCGAACGGGTCGAGGCCGAACAGCCACTCCCCCGCGGCGATCTGGATCTTGCCGAACGGCGGGTGCGCGGCGAACACCCCGCCGTAGGTGAAGATGTTCGCCGTCTTCCCGGCGGGAATCAGCGTGTCGGTGAAGATGCTGACCGCGTGCTCCGCCCCGTAATGCAAGATCCCCCACGCCTGCGGGACGTAGTAGGTCTCGTCGAAGACGACCGCCCGCGGCGTGGACAGGCCGCGGAACCGCAGCCACGCGCCCGCCGCGGTCACCAGCAGCGGTCCCGCCCAGCTCCGCGCGATCCGGCTCCGCGCGATCCGGCTCCGCGCGCCGTTCCCGCCGGGCGCCTGCTGTCGCGGGGAGGCGGCGCTCGGGTGGCGGGCGCGCAACGGGTACCTCCCTCGCAACCGCCGGCGGACCTGAACCCCGCCGGCGGACCTGAACCTACGCCGGGCGGCGAGCGGGTCAACACGCTCACCAAAGCCAGCCCCGCGCACCCCGCTGACCTGCCGATACTGCCGCGTGCCTGCCCGGAGAGCGTGAAAGGTTCACGCCGCGCGGGCGGGCCGGCCCGCGCCCGCCGCACCCTCATGGAAAGGCGTCGATTAACGTATCGTTACGATCGCGCGGCGAGGGCGCCGGTCCCGCTACGGTAGCCATGCACGTAGCCACCCCCGGCGATAAGGAGAGCAAGCCAGCCATGGCAGCCACGCTTCACGAGATGTTGCTCGCACCGCAGGTCCAGCCCCAGGTGGTCGCTGACTGCGAGGCACTGGTCAACCACGAGGTCGGCGACATGTCTGGCATTTCCGGCACAGCGGTCAAGCTCGGGTACAAGACGGTGAAGGCCTTCTCCGCCAACTACATTCACGCCATCATCGAGACGCTGCTCCCGCGCATGGCGGACGAGCTTCAGCCCTACTGGGCGGACTTCAACGCCGCCGGCGGCGGCTCGTTCGGCGACTACCTCGCCAAGCGCGAGGACGAGGTCGGCGAGGCGCTGCTGTCGATCACCGACGAGCGCGGGCGGAACTCGCAGCGGGCCACGATCGTGCGCGCCTACAACAGCGTGCGCGGCGGCGCCGCCAAGCACGTGAAGGCGGCGCTTCCGCAGGTCGGCGCGCTGGTGCAGAGGTACGCCTGACGCCCGGCGCCGATGGCCCTGCGCCCGCGCGGCACGCTGGTGCAGGTATGCCTGACGCCCGGCGCCGATGGCCCTGCGCCCGCGCGGCGCGCTGGTGCCGATGAGCTCGCGGCGGGACAGCCGGGCGGGATCGTTCGGGATAAATGAGGTTCTTTCTCCGCTGCGGGCCGGGCGGGCTAATTCCGCGGAGCAGAATGCCGCTTGTATGGAAGCCTTGCCATAGGCAACACTTTGGGGAATTACAACCCCTCAGGGCTGAGGTGAGGCTGAGCGTGACTACGCAGGCAGGGCAGCGGGTCGTCCCGGTGGACGACTTCGTCCGCGAGGAGCTGTACCCTGGATATAAGCAGGCTTTCGGCAGTCAGCCGTTCGTGGCTGGCCCGGTGCGCCCATTCAGCAAAGCGGACAATGCCCGCTATTGGCTGCGCGACTCATTGCACTTCAGCGAGGGGATGGTGCCGGCCAGCATCGCCCTGCTCGACGACGCCCAGACCTGGGGGGCGCAGCTGGGCGCGGAGATCGTGGGGGTGCCGCCGACCCGGGGATCGGTCAACCGGCTCGCGGGCACGCACGTCTACATCGGCACCATCGACGTGGACACCGACTGGCAGGTGCAGTCACGGGCCGCGAGGTTCGGCGAGTACGTCGGGCCGGTGCTGGCCGATTTCAGCCGCTACTGGACCATGCGCGCCGCCGAGCTGCAGTCCGCCTACGACCACTTCGACGGGCTCGACCTGGCGGGCATGGACCCCGGGCAGCTGTGGGCGACGGTCAAGGACGCGTACGCCTTCCACCGCAGGGCGTGGTTCATCCACTTCGAGGTCATGTACGTCCTGACCGCCAACTACCTGGCCTTCTACCAGCTCGCGGAGGAGATCGGGCTGGGCGGGTCCGTCGTGTCCGCGCTGCTGGCCGGCGAGCAGACCTTCTACGGCAGGACCGACGAGGAACTGTGGAAGCTGGCCGGGCGGGCCGGCGACCTGGGCGTCACCGCGCCGCTGCTGCATTCGGACCCGGCCGCGATGCGCGGCCAGATCCAGGCGCTGCCGAACGGCAGGCTCTGGTGGAGCGAGTTCGAGGCGTTCCTGCGGACCTACGGCTGGCGGATGGAGGAGACCTGCAGGATCGACACGCCGTCCTGGGTCGAGGACCCGGCGCCGGCGCTGTACACCATTGGCACGTTCCTGTCCAAGCCCGCCGGGTTTGACTTCCGCGCGGCCCGCCAGCTGTCGGTGGCCGAGCGCGACGCGCAGATCGAGGCCGCCAGGCGCGCGGTCAACGGGGCGGACCTGCAGCGCTTCAACGAGGCGCTCGCGAGCAACCAGGCGGCCAACTTCGCCTGGTGGAACGAGGAGCACAACTACCTGATCGACAGGCGCGCCGCCATCCCGGTCCGCCGGGCCACCCTGGAGCTGGGCGCGCGGCTGGCCGGGCAGGGGCGGATCGAACGGCCCGACGACCTGTTCTTCCTGTTCAAGCCCGAACTGTTCGCCGCTCTCGACGGCGGGACGGCGAGCTGGCCCGACCTGGCGGCGATGGTGCCCGACCGGCGCGCGTACTTCCAGGAGTGGCGGCGCAAGGGGCCCGGGCTGCCGACGATGCTCGGCACCATCCCCGACACGGTGCCCGACCCGATCATGATCGAGGTGTTCGGCCTGTCCGGGCACTTCCTGCAGACCCTCAAGGGCGGCGCCGCCGACGTGGCGCAGCTGCGCGGCTTCCCGGCGTCCAAGGGCATCGCCGAAGGCGTCGCGCGGGTGATCACCACGGTCACCGAACTGCACAAGGTCGAACCGGGAGAGATCCTGGTCTGCGGCGGGACGACGACGGAGTGGACCCCGGTGTTCGGCATCATCAAGGCCTGCGTCTGCGACACCGGGGGGAGCCTGACCCACGCGGCGATCGTCAGCCGCGAGTACGGCATCCCCTGCGTGGTCGGCACGGCGGCGGCCACGCAGACGATCAAGACCGGCGATCGCCTGCGGGTAGACGGAAGGCAGGGCACGGTGCAGGTCCTGGGCTCGTGACGGCGGACGCGGGCGCGCGGGCGGGCGGCGGCGCCCCGGCTTCCACGGCCGGGGCCGTCGTCCTGGACCTGGGCGACATCCGCATCGCGGACGCGCCCCGGGTGGGGCCGAAGGTCGCGCGGCTCGGCCAGCTCGCCGTGGCCGGCTGGCCGGTGCCCGACGGCTACGCGGTCACCGCGGACGCGCTCGGCAGGTGGCTGCCCGCCGCGGCCAGGGCGGAGCTGACGGCGATGTTCGCCGAGTCCGGCACGGACGCCGACCTGCACCGGCTGGCGGTGCGGGCGCAGGCGCTCATCGAGGCCCAGCCGCTGCCGGGGTGGCTGTCTGCGGCGGTGGGCTCGGCGCACGAGCGGCTGCGCCAGCGCACCGGCCTCGGGGAGGGCCTGCGCGTGGCGGTGCGGTCGAGCGCCGTCGGCGAGGACGGCTCGCGCGCCAGCTTCGCCGGCCAGTACGCCACCTACCTCGGCGTCCAGGACACCGCCGACGTGCTGCACCACATCCGCAAGTGCTGGGCGAGCGGGTTCGCCGCGCACGCGCTGCACTACCGCCGCCGCCTGTCCGCCGGCCAGTTCTCCGAGGACGACCTGGCGGTCGGGGTGCTCGAGCTGGTGGACGTGCGGTCCGCGGGCGTGGTGTTCACCATCGACCCGGTCAGCGGCGACCGGTCCCTGATGGTCGTGGAGGCCAACTGGGGGTTCGGCGAGAGCGTCGTGGCCGGGCACGTCACGCCCGACCAGTGGGTCGTGGACAAGGCCAGCGGCGCCATCGTGCGGCGGGTCACCGGGGCCAAGTACGTGTGGTCGGCCTTGGATCCTTCGGCGGGGAAAGTGGTGCTCTCGCCGCTGCCCGGCGAGCTTGGCGAGCGGCCCTGCCTGGACGACGACGAGGTGCGCTACCTGTGCGCCAAGGCGGCGCAGATCGAGCGGGACGAGGGCGTGCCGCAGGACGTGGAGTGGGCGATCGCCCGCGACAGGCCGCTGCCGGCCAGCGTGTTCATCCTGCAGCACCGCCCCGAGACGACCTGGGGCGACGCGCCGGCGCCGGCCGGGCCGGCACAGCCGCCCGCGGCGCCGTCGGCGCCGGCCGGGGCGTGGGACCCGGTCCAGTACGCGCTGCGCAACGTGTTCAAGGTGCCCGGCAGGTGACCGGGCGGGCCGGGCATGCCCCGGCGGTCGCGGTGGCGCAGGCCGCGGCGCGGGCCGGCGCGGCCGCGCTGGCCATTGCCGCCGAAGGCGACCTGCGCATCTGCTACAAGGACGCCCGCGCCAACCTGGTCACCGTCGCCGACCGCCGGTCCCAGGACGCGGTCACCAGCGTCATCCGCGACAGCTTCCCCGGGCACGCGATCGTCGGCGAGGAGGGCGCCGCCGGGGATCCTGACGCGGCCGACGTCTGGTACGTCGACCCGCTCGACGGCACCACGAACTTCGCGCACGGCCTGCCGTTCTACTGCGTGTCGGTCGCGCTGCGCAGCGGCGGCGAAACCGTCGCCGGGGCCGTCTACGACGTGCCGCGCGATGAGATGTTCGCCGCGTCAAGGGGCGGCGGCGCCACCGTCAACGGCGAGCCGGTCGGCGTCTCCGCCGTCGGCCGGCTGGACCGCGCGCTCGTCGTCGCGCAGGCCCAGTCCGTCGACCCCGCCGAGATCAGGGCCTACGCCGACCTCGTCGGGCGGCTGATGAGCGTGGCCGGCGGGCTGCGCTCGCTGGGATCGCCCGCGCTCACGCTGTGCGCCATAGCCGCGGGCCGCCTTGAGGCCTACTGCGAGCACGCGATGGACGCCTGGGACATCGCCGCCGGCCAGCTCATCCTCGAGGAGGCGGGCGGCCTGCTCACCAGGTTCGACGGCAGGCCGCACCGCACCGCCGACCGCGCGGACGTCGTGGCGAGCAACGGCGCCGTGCATACCGAACTGCTCGTCGTCCTGAAGGGAGCAAGCATCACGTGAGCAGCTACCAGTACCCGGCCGCGCTGCCGGTCACCACCACCGGAGGATGGGCACGGCCAGGCTGGTGGGACATACTCGCGGAGGCGGACTCCGAGGGCCGCTTCGGCCCGGCGGACCGCAGGGAACTCTTCGACGACTACTGCCGCCTGGCCATCCAGGACCAGGAGCAGGCGGGCCTGGACATCCTCACCGACGGCGAGCACCGCCGGCTCGGCTGGATCGAGGGCATCACCGGCTCGATGCGCGGCCTGGCGCCGCGGCCCTCACCGCGCAAGCTCGGGGCGATCGGCTGGGACATGCTCCCGGTGTACGAGGTGCGGCGGCCGCTCGATGAGATCGAGTCCATCTGGGACTACACCAGCGAGTACCGGTTCCTGCGGGCCCGCACCGGCCGCCGGCCCAAGATGGGGATGCCCGGCCCTTACGGCATAACGACCGAACTGGACTTCAGCCCTGTCTACCGTACCCGCCGCGAATGCGCTGCGGCCCTCGTGCCCGCCATCAGGCAGGACATCCTCAACCTCGTGGCGGCCGGCTGCGACTACATACAGATCGAGGAGCCGCTGACGCCCTCGCACGCGGCCGAGGACAGGACGCCGGAAAACCTGGTCGAGGTCATCAACAAGGTCGTGGACGGGATCAGCGGGTGCACGTTCGTGGTGCACATCTGCTTCGGCTCCTTCCGGCGGCTGCCGTACGCCAAGCGCACCTACCGCTGGCTGTTCCCCACGCTGCTCGACGCCAACGTGCACGGGTTCAGCCTGGAGTTCGGCGCGCGGGAGATGGCCGAGATCGACCTGGTCGGCGAATGGGACCGGGACCGCATCCTGTCGGCCGGGCTCATCGACATCAAGACGCACTACTCCGAGACCCCCGAGGACATTATCGAGCGCGTCAGGGCCTGCCTGGAATTCCGCGATGCGGAACACCTCGAAATCTCAACTGATTGCGGGCTTCGCCGGGTCCCGCGCTATCTTGCGATCAGCAAGATGTCGGCGGCCGCGGAGGCGGCCCGCCGCTTGCGGGAAAGCGGCTGACCGAATGCGCCGGGCGTTTTCCCCGCACCGTTGACAGCCATCGCGGTAATATACACACTGCTTTTTACACGCGCATGAGCGCGTGTAAAAAGCAGGAGGTGCCACATGAGTGCCATAGCCCCTCGCTCCGCTTCCGGGCTGGTCGCCCGCATTCCTACCGACGATTCCCTGCCGCGCTGGCGAGCCTGGGTCGCCAGCCACCCGATCGGCGGCTCGCTGCTGGCCGGCGCCGTCGCCACCCAGTTCGCCACCGTCTTCGGCATCTGGTTCGGCGGCTTCGGCCTGCCCCAGCTGAACTGGCCGGTGGCCAACGGCGAGCTTATCCTCGGTATCCCCGTCGGGACGCCGCCGACAGCGGCGGTCTACTTCGTCGGTGAACTGTCCCACTTCACTGATGGCGTGTTTTTCGCGCTACTCTTCGCATTGCTCTTCCATCCTCTGGTCCCGCTCCGGAACACGCTCCTTGGGAATCTCATCAAGGCGCTGCTTTACGGCACCGTGCTCGCGATCGTCAGCGCCGCCTGGTGGGTGCCGGCGGTGTATGTCCCGCACCACGCCGGGTTCCTCAGCTCCAGCCTCGGCTGGAAGCTGGTATTCGGCATCTTCCTGTGGCACTGGATCTACGGGTATTTCCTCGGCACGGTGTACTGCCCGCGGCCCGCAACGCCGGAACCGGCGGAGGCGGCACTGGCCTCGGCGCCGGAAGCCGAGACGATTCACCAGACAGCCGCACCCGCCGCTTAGCGGGTTACCCCATCGGAGGCCCGGGCCGCCGGCGCCGGCGCTGTCGCCGACCCGGGCCCGGGCCTCCCAACCGGGAACAGGCACTGGCCGCCGATGACAAGCTCGCCCGCCGTTCGGGGGAAAAGATCACAGATCCTGGCGGCGCTCAAGGAAGTTCATCGCCGCCCAGCCGAACGGCACGGGAAGCCAGAAGGTCAGCAGCCGGAACAGCAGCACCGCGCTGACCGCCACGGCACCCGGCACGCCCGCGGCGGTGAGCCCGGCGGTCAGCGCGGCCTCCACCGCCCCGAGCCCGCCCGGGGTGGGAATGATCGAGCCGAGCGCGCTTCCTGTCAGGTACACGAAGCCGATCTTCGCGAAGGGAACCGACCTGCCGAACGCGGCGACGCACGCGGCCAGGCACAGGATGTAGGCCAGGCTCAGCAGCAGCGCGCCGCCGATGCCCCCGGCGAGCTTACGCGGATGCTGCGCGACCTCGAGCAGCCGCGGAAGCACCTGGCCGAAGGTCGGTGACAGGCGCGCTCGCACCATCCGCCGGCTCGCGGGCACGGCGAGCACCGCGCCCGCGAGCACGACCAGCCCGGCCACCACGAAGTACGCCCACGTCGGTGCCGTGATCGGGCTCTTGCCCCCGGTTCCCGCGATCGCGGCGAACACCACGAGCAGCAGGATGTGCAAGGCGAAGGTCACCACCTGGGACACCCCGACGCTGGCCACCGCGACCGGCGCCGGGATCTTCCTGCGCTGCAGGTACCGGACGTTCAGCGCGGCGCCGCCGACGGCGGCAGGCGTCACCAGCGTGACGAAGGAGCCTGCCACCTGGACCAGGAGGGTGCGCAGGAAGTTCAGCCGCTCGGCGACGAAGCCCGACAGCGACAGCGTAGCCCCCGCGTAGGTCGCCGCCGACAGCGCAAGCGCCGCGATGCCCCAGCGCCAGTCCGCCGACCGCAGCACGCTCCCGAGGCTGGCCGAGGCGAGCTCGCCGGCCAGCAGGTAGATCGCGGCGACGCTCGCGACCAGCGTCACCAGCGTCCGCGGCCGGATGCGCTCAAGCTGCACGGGCGTGACTTCGCCGCCCGGCACCGCGGCCAGCAGCGTCTTGCGGACAGCCGGGAGGACATCGCGCCTGCTGCGCAGCGCCTTCCTGGTGGACCGGGCGAGCGCGACCGGCTGCAGCAGCGGCAGCACGGCCACCAGATCGCTCCCGCCGATGCGCTCGGCCGCCAGCCGCGCGGACTTCTCCGGCCCCGCGAACAGCGCGAGCTCGACGATGAGCTGGGAAAGGTCCAGGCGCTTTTGCAGGTCGGTGGCGGCCACGTCGCCGTCGCCCGGGTCGAGCAGCATGACGCCGCCGTCGGCGGAGAACGCGATGCGGTCGGCGATGAGCCCGCGGTGCGTGACGTGATGCGCGTGCAGCCGGGTCACCGCGTCCCAGACGCACCCCAGCTCAGCGTCGGCGCAGCCGGGATTCCGCTCGCGCAGCGTGGTCCCCTCGAAGTGATCGTAGGCCAGCACGGCCGCCTCGGGCCCGACCCGCACCACGGTGCGCAGCCGCGGCGTGGGCACGCCCGCGTCCTCGGCGGCGTAGGAAAGCAGGGCCCTGCGCTCGACCGACCTGTCGATCGATAGCGGGGCGCTGCGCGACACCTGTCCCTGCACCCGGACCCGGCGGTACAGCCGGTAGAACGCGCCGGCCGCCTGCTGGTCCCTGTCGAACACGACCACGTCCAGCTGGCCGCCGCCGCTCGTCGCCGCCGTGTAGTGCCGGGATCCGGCCACCCCGGGACCGGCCGGGCGGACCCGCCGGATCGCGGTCACCGCCAGGTCCCCCCCGGACAGTGCCGCGGCGATCTCCCGGGCCGGCGGACGCTGTGACACCGAGCCCGCGCCATACCGGACGGCGAAGCCGACGGCGCGGCCGGCCAGCAACGTGATCAGGAACGACACCGCCGTGGTGTGCAACGCCGCCAGCTGCACGATCGCGTACACGCCGATGGCCAGCCCCAGCGCATTGCGCCAGGCGGGCCGCCCGGCCAGCCCGATCATGGTGGCATAGGCGACCAGTCCGGCCAGGTAGGGGTCGAGGGCGTCGATGTGGCTGGCGCCGGGGCCCGTCATGGTGATCGCGTCGTAGAGCCGGGCGGCGGCCGGACGCAGCAGCGCGATGTTGACGACCTGGGCCGCGGCGCCGGCCAGCAGGCCGGTCGCCAGCGCCTCGCCGAGCAGGCGGGCCTGACGCCGCAGCAGCAGGGACACGGCCAGCGTCACCGGCAGCAGCAGCAGCGCGAACAGCGCGATCGCCGGCGCGACGACGAGCAGGGCATGCGGCAGCCGGCGGCTCGCGCCCACGATGTCCGTCTCCAGCCCTGTCGTGGTGGCGCTCGCGGCGACCGCGGCCACGGCCAGCACGAAGATCCAGACACAGGACATGACGCAGCGCAGCGCGTCGACTGGCTTGCGGATCCGGCGCTCCAGGTCGTCAGTGACCGCAAGCGCGCACTGCTGTGTCACGGGATGATGCTTTCCTGCGCCCGGACATATATGCAAGCACCCGCATCCACCGGGCACCCAGCCTGTGCGCACGGCGAGGACGCCTGACGCCGGCGGTGCTGACCGCGGTCGTGATGGCGCCCTTCGCGGCCATGGGCCACGTGCCGGGCAGGGAACTGCTGCACACCGCCGCCCTGGTGATCCTGGGCGGGCTCGTCACCACCACCCTGGTCAGCCTGTTCGTGCTGCCCGCGCTGGCCCAGAACGCGGCACCAGCCAGCGGGGCGCACGATCCGCGCCGCGAGGTAGAAAGCGCGAAGCCGGGGTAGTGGCCGGGCATGGTCAGGATCAGGCGGTGGATCAACCGCGAGCGCAAGGTCGTGTGGTCGGAGCCAGAGGTACCGAAGTTCGTGAAGGTCAACCCGTTGAGCCCGCCCGGGGCGGCGGAAGGGCTGCAGCCGGGCGACATAACCATGGCGCGCGTGGCCGAGGAGTTCCTCGCGACGGAGGAGACCGAGACGGCGTAACAGGCACGCGGCGAAACTAGGTAAACGCGGGATGCGTATGATCGGGTACGGCCTGCAAGCTAGGAACTACGCACAGGTCAACAGGGGGACCTATGACGATCCTGTACATCCCGGCCCAGCGCGGCGCCAGGCGCGCGCCAGCGAACTGGCGCGACCACGCCGCGTGCGCGGACGCCGATCCCCGGCTCTTCTTCCCCGCCGGCACGACAGGCAGGGCGGATGCGGAGGCCCAGGCCGACAGGGCCAAGTCGGTGTGCGCGGGCTGCCCGGTGCGCGCCGCGTGCCTTGACTGGGCGCTCGCCACCGGGCAGCGGACCGGGGTGTGGGGAGGCCGCCTGCTTGGCTCAGTCCCGCGGGGCGCGGCTCACCGCTAGCCGGGTCAGTTCGACGGCGCCGCGATCGGCGGCGGCCCGCCGCGTCGGCCGCCGATCGGCCGCGGTGGCTTCCCCGCTGCCCGCAAATGTCATCAGCCATCACACCAGCTTCATACCCCGGTTTCTTGCAGCATTCGCCGGACTACCGGGTCGACGGGCGTGAACCGGGTCGTCATCGTGACGTACACCTGGCCGTCGGGTATGCGGCGCAGCAGCATGGCGCCGGCTCCTGGCACGCCGCCGGACTGCACGGCGACGTCGCCCCGGGGGCTGAGCACCCAGCCGAGGCCGCCCCGGTGGCCGCCGGGCTCAGGGGCGGTCTGCGGTGTGAGCGCCTCCCGCGCGAGCGCCGCCGGCAGCAGCGACGCCCAGCCAGCGCCGAGGCGCAGCATGTCCGCGGCGGTGGCCCGCATCCCGCCCACGGCGGGGAGGGTGACGACGCTGGCCGGCACCGGCTCGAAGACGCCCTCGGCCGTCGCCTCGTATCCGGTCACCGCGTCGGGTGTCAGGTCGCCCGCGCGCGCGGGGAAGGCGGAGCGGGTCATCGCCAGCGGCCGCAGGACCAGCCGGGTGACCGCCTCGGGGTAGGGCACCCCGGTGACGTCGGCGATGAGCTGGCCGAGGACGGCGTAGCCGAGATTGTTCGGCCGGAGCACGCCACGCGGGCCGCCGCAGGCGATCACCGGGCCGGCCAGTTCGGACAGGACGGGGACACTGGCGGCCAGCAGGGGGCCGGCCAGCGTCCCGTCGACGCCCGAGCTGTGGCTGAGCAGTTCCCTGACCGTGACGGTGTCGTCGGCCAGCCGGACCGAGCGCAGGCAGCCGTTGGCGGGCGCGTCGATGCGGACCCGGCCATCGGCGATGAGCCGCAGGACCGCGACGGCGGTGACGAGCGCGGTGACTCCCGGCACGGCGAAGCGGTGGCCGGTGTGCAGTCCCTCCCGCCGGTCCAGGTCGGCCCACCCCGCCGTGACTATCCACGGCGGGGCGGGCGGGCCGTCCCGCGCGTCTTGGACGCCGCCCAGGACAATGCCCGGCAGGCCCAGCTCTTCGAGCGCCGTCCCGATCGTCTCGGCGGCCCAGCCGGGAGCGTCGCCGACGGCGCGCGCCGGCACCGGCGGGCGGGCGCGCGCGTCGGTTATCCGCCGCCCTCCGGGCACCGGCCACAGCGCGGTGATCCGGTGCGGCGGCCCGGGCTCGGCCGAGGCGAAAACCTGCAGCCCGGCGATCACGACGCGGGCGGCCAGCGGCGACTGGGCGAGCACGACGAGGTCCTCGTCCAGGCCGGCGGCGTACCGCGCGATCGTCTCCTCAAGCCGCACGCCCCGCCGTGCGTCCAGGAACTGGCCGGTGAAGTGCGCGCGCATCTCCGGGTCCCCGGGCGGGGTCCAGCCCGGCTGCCCGGCGTCGCGGAAGCGGGCGGCCAGCCACCGCAGCTGCGCGAGCACGTGGCTGTCCGGACTGGCCTGACCGGTGATCAGCTGCTTGAGCGCCGTCCAGCTGCTCGCCCCGTGCTCCCTGGCGATGACGAGCTGAGCGTCGTGCAGGGTGCCGAACTCTCCGGCGGCCAGGCGGCGCTTGGCTTCCAGCTTCAGGTACCGCAGGCTCGGCCGGCCTGGCATCGGGCGCGGCGGCGTCGCGCGGGCGCCTGAGCCGCCGCTCACCGTGGCGCTTCCGTCCGGGCGGCGAGGGTGAAGGCGGCGGCGGCCGCGCCGAGGAGGGACTGCGCGGCGGCGGCCGGGATCGGCGCGGCCGGGCTCTCGGCGAGCTCGCTGACCACGAAGGTCCGGCCGGTGCGGGTGGTGGCCAGGTAGTTCAGCGTCAGCACGCCCGGCTCCGAGCCGCCCTTGAACCAGGCAGGCAGCCACTGGCCGGGGTCCAGGCCCAGGGCGCCCTGGTTCAGGCTGAGGATGCCCGCCAGCGGCCGCAGCGCCGGCCGCCCGGCCAGGGCCGCCAGCGACGCGTACACGCGGCAGATGTCGGCCGGGGAGGCGAACCACTCGATCGAGCCGACGTCCCGCGGCTGCGTCCAGCCCGCCTCGGGGAGCGTGCTCACCGGGACGCGGTCGACGGTTCCTGCGAGCATGGCCTGCCGGCCCGCGGCGCCGAGCGCCAGGTAACGGCCGGCCAGCGCGGGCCAGTCGTCGAGCTTGAGCACGAAGACCTCGCTGGGCGTCAGGAACGGCACGTTCAGGGCCGGGTCGGCCATCCCGGCGGCCCGGGCGGCCGCCTCGACGGCCGCCCGGCCGAGCAGGCCGATCAGCATGCCCGCGGCGGTGTTGTCGCTGACCGAGATCATGTCGGTCGCCGCCCGCAGCACCGTCACAGCGCTGCCGTCGGGCTGATTCTGCAGCACCCCTGAGGGCAGGCTCTTGTTCCGCGCGGTGATGGTCAGCCGCTGGTTCCAGCTGACCCGCCCGGCGGCGATCGCCCGGGCCAGGGCGTCGAGCACGTAGAGCTTGAAGGCCGACCCGAGCGGGCCCGGCGTGCTGGCGTCGATGCCCGTGACGGGCCGGCAGATGCCGCCGGTCACCTCGGCGACGAGCAGCCGTACCCGCGGCGCCGCCGCGCGCACCTGGCTGATGACGCCGGACCAGGTGGCCGGAACGGCGGACGGGGCGACCGCGGGCTGCAGCAGCAGGCTGGTGATCAGGCCGGCGGCGTCGACGGTGATGGCGACGTCCAGCGTGGTGGCGCCGTTGACGGTGACGAGGAAGCGCAGGCCGTCCGGCGTGCTCGCGGTGACCGAGTCGACCCGGAGGGAGGTGACCCCCTGCAGGGCGGCGTTCAGCTTCGCCGGGGTGAGGCGGGCCAGGTAGGCGGGGTCGAAGTGGCGGCTGAGCTGCGCCGCCGGGATCGGCCCGCGGGTGACGGCGCCGACGAGCCAGCTCGCCTGCCGGCCCGCGGGCGTGCCGGGAAAGCGCGCCGGGGCGGAACTCCGCGGGGAGGGGCTCGACGGGGAGGGGCTCGACCGGGGAGGCGAGGAGCCGCAGGCGGCGGTGCCGGCCGCGACGCACATCGCCAGGGCGAAGGCGATCGCGGCGAACTTGGGCGATTGCGAGAGCATGGCGGACTTCCCATCAGCCCAGGGGTCCGCGACACCGGGCAGGAAGGCCGACGTCTGCCAGCGACTTACCCGACCGGTGGGCTTGCAGCCCTGTCCGCGGACCCAGAGGCAGCCGGTCCTGCCGACGCACAGTATAGGCGACCTTCCAGGGAGCCGCGCCGCGGGACGGTCATGCCGGTCCAGGCCCCGCGACCTTCCGGCACTAGATTGGAAGGCAGTTGGCAGGCGGTGAGGAATGACCGAAGCGCGCAGCGGGTGGTTGATTCACTATGACGGCTTCGACGCGCTCTCCCAGGGGCTGCGTGAGACGATGTGCGCGCTGGGCAACGGATTCTTCGTCACCCGCGGCGCGAACCCCGAGGCGGCCGCCGACGGGGTGAACTACCCGGGGACCTACGTGGCCGGGCTGTACAACAGGCTCGCCACCGTCGTCGACGGCAGGACGATCGACAACGAGGACCTGGTCAACCTGCCGAACTGGCTGCCGCTTCGATTCCGGCGATCACCGAATGCCTGCAGGCGGCGCGGGAGGCCGTGTCCGGCGCGCCGGGATTCGGCGTCCTGCAAGCCCGGCACGCGGCCGCCTGGGAGTGGACCACTCCCGCCTGCAGCGGCACGTCGGCATCGCGGTGGCCTACAACGTCTGGCAGCACTACCTGGTCACCGCGGACATTCCCTTCCTGCGGTTCACCGGCGCCGAGATGCTGATCGAGATCGCCAGGTTCTGGGCCAGCATCGCGACCTACAACCGCGCGCTCGGCCGCTACGAGATCCGCGGCGTGATGGGCCCCGACGAATACCACGACAGCTACCCCGACGCCGTCCGGCCAGGGCTGGACAACAACACCTACACCAACGTCATGGCCGTGTGGGTGCTGCGCCGGGCGGCCGAGGCGCTCGACGCGCTGCCGCCGTACTACCGCCGCGAGGTCACCGAGGACCTCGATCTCGGCCCGGCCGAACTCGACCGCTGGCGGGACATAGCCGGCAAGATGCGCGTGGTGTTCCACGGCGATGGCGTGCTCGCCCAGTTCGAGGGCGACGAGAAACTGCGCGAATTCGACTGGGCCGACCGCCGAGGGCATCCATCTGGGCGCCATGGCGGGGACGATCGACGTGGTGCTCCGCTGCACCACGGGAATGCGGGCCGAATCCGCCGCGCTCAGGTTCGATCCGATGCTTCCGCCGCAGGTCAAGAAGCTCAGCTTCAGCGTGCACTTCCGGGGGCACCGGCTGGCGGTCGCGCTGACCGGGGACTGGCTGAGGATCAGCTCACGGCGCGGCGACCCGTCGCCGATCCTGATCGCCGTGCGGGACCAGATCCGCGAGGTCCGGCCGGGAATGCGGGCGGAGTTTCCGCTCGGGGACACGCCCGCGATCTCCCCGGTCTGACCGGGCGGCAGCGGACCGCCTTCGCTGCCCCGCGCCCGCATCGGCACGGTCCCGCCCCAGCTCGTCCGCGTTCGCCTGCCCGTGCGGGCGGTCAACGGGCCGTTGGTCCCGTCTTGCTCACCGCCTTCCGGCCGCCGCCCATCTTGTTACTGATCAGTAGCCAGGCGAAGGCCCAGGTCATGAAGGACCTAATGCTCTGCCAGGCAGGCGGCCGGCCGACGGTGGAATTGGGGAGGGGAAAGAGGGTGATTACACGATGACAACCAGCAGTGCCGTCGGGGCGCAGGCAGGCCTCGACGTCGAGACTCTGACCATGATGCTGGAGACCCTCAGGGATTACCTGCGCGACGCGATCCCCGACGAGCGGCTGCTCCAGCTCGACCACGACGACGAGTGCCCGGTCGGCCTCATCCGGGGCATGTGCAGCGATCAGCTGGGCATCCAGCTGCTGTTCATCCCCGAGGAATACGGCGGGATGGGCGGCTCGACGATGGACGTCTACCGGGTCTGCGAGCAGATGGCGTCCCTCGACGTGGGCATCGCCACCAGCGTGCTCGCCACCTTCCTGGGCAGCGACCCGATATTCTTCGGCGGCACGCCCGGGCAGAAGAGCCGGTGGCTGACCGAGATCGCCGAGCGCGGCACCCTGTACGCCTACGGGGCGACGGAGCCCGACGCGGGCAGCGACCTGGCGGCGCTCAAGACGACCGCGACCCCGGTGCTGGCCGGCGGGCGCGTCAGCGGGTACCGCCTGAACGGCCGCAAGCAGTGGATCAGCAACGGCGGCATCGCCGACAAGTACACCATCCTGGCCAGCGCGCCTGGCGGCCCGTCCTGGTTCGTGCTCGATCGCGGCACCGAGGGATTCACCCAGAACCGGCCCGAGGACAAGCACGGCATCCGGCTGTCCAACACCGCTGCCCTGTTCCTTGAGGAGGCGTTCGTGCCTGCCGCGAATCTGGTCGGCGACGCCGAAGGGCAGGGCCTCATCCAGGCCCAGAAGGTGTTCGGCTACACGAGGGTGATGGTGGCGGCGTTCGGCCTCGGCGCGGGCTGGGCCGCGCTGGACCGCGCCATCCCGTATTCGGCCACCCGGATCCAGGCTGGCGCGCCGCTGGCGCGGAAACAGGGCTACACCCACAAGCTCATCGTCCCGCACGCCGTCGCGCTCGAAGCCGCCCGGGCGTTCATCGAGGCCGTCGCCACCCGCATCGACGCGGGCGAGGGCGCGGACGGGGCGCTCAACGCCGAGGGCGCGATCGCGAAGTACCTGGCGACCGAGGCGGGCAACCGCGCCGCGGACGCCGCGATCCAGGCCCTTGGCGGGTACGGGTACACCCGCGAGTACCTAGTGGAGAAGATCAGGCGGGACGTCCGCATCACCACGATCTACGAAGGCACGTCCGAGATCATGGAGATGACGATCGCCCGCGACCGGTGGCAGCGGCACCTGAAGACCGCCGGCCGCTACTACCTGGAGCGCGCGGCGGGAATGCGCGACCTCGGCGCCCGTCATCCCGAGGCCGGCGCCGGGATCGCCGCGGTGGCCTTGGAGGCGCTGGCGGGCGTGCTCGAAGCCTGCCGCGCCGGCCGGCTCACCCGTAACCAGCATGTGCTGCTCCGGCTGGGCGAGCTGATCGCCGCCGCCGAAGGGGCGGGCTGTTTCGCCGGCCGTGCCGCGGCGGCCCTCGACGGCGCACTGCCCGATAAGGCCGGCCAGCGGTTCGGCGGCGACGCGCTCGCCGCGATGAGCCGGGTGTTCGCCCGTGACGCCGCCCAGAAGGTGGCCTGCGACGGGCTGCGCCTGGTGACGGGAGCCGCGGGCGGGGCTGCCGCCCCGCTGCTCGACGGCCCGCTGCTGGACGCCGCGCGCGCGGCGCAGGCAGGGCTGATAGCCGACATGGACCGCGTCGCGGATGTCCTCTACGGGCGCGCTGGCGCGGCGTCCGCGTGAAGGACCAGGTGAGATGACCGCGAATCCGCACGACACCAGCATCATTCAGCCGGGCAGGCTATGGCGGCAGCCCCTCGCCATCGTGGGCGTGGGCGCGATCATGCCTGACGCGCCGACCGCGCCCGCTTTCTGGGCCAACATCACCGGCGGGCACTACAGCATCGCCGACGTCCCGAAAGACCGCTGGGACCCCGGGCTGTACTACGACCAGGACCCGCGCGCTCCCGGCAAGACGTACTCCCGGATCGGCGGCTGGGTCCGCGACTTCCCCT
Source organism: Actinomycetota bacterium (assembly GCA_027314595.1). Taxonomy (GTDB): domain Bacteria; phylum Actinomycetota; class Actinomycetes; order Streptosporangiales; family Streptosporangiaceae; genus Trebonia. The sequence continues at coordinate 26,243 of DAHVAN010000350.1, forward strand.
GGGACCCGATCGGCTGGCGCCTGCCGTTGCCGCCCAAGGTCAGCGAACAGATGGATGACGGCCAGAAATGGGCGGTGGCCGCCGCCCGCGAGGCCATCATCGACGCCGGGTGGCCCGGCTGGAACGTCGACCCCGAGCGGGTGGCGGTGGTGATCGGCAACGCGATGGGCGGCGAGCAGCACTACGCGACGACGACGCGGATCGGGCTGCCCGAGTTCATCCGCGAGCTTTCCCTGTCGGCCGCGTTCGCCTCGCTGCCCGCCAGCACGAGGGACGCGATCGTCGCGCAGGCCAGCCAGTCGTTCCTGAGCCTGTTTCCCGACATCACCGAGGACACCATGCCGGGCGAGCTGGCGAACATCATCGCCGGGCGGATAGCCAACCTGTTCAACTTCCGCGGCCCCAGCTTCACCACCGACGCCGCCTGCGCGTCCGGGCTCGCCGGGCTCAGCACGGCCGCCGCCGGCCTGGCGGACGGGCAGTACGACGCGGTCATCACCGGCGGGGTGGACCGGAACATGGGGGCCGGAGTCTTCGTCAAGTTCTGCAAGATCGGGGCGCTGTCCGCGACAGGGACGCGGCCGTTCGACGCCGGCGCCGACGGCTTCGTCATGGGCGAGGGAGCGGCCCTGTTCGTGCTCAGGCGGCTGGCCGACGCCGAGCGCGACGGGATGCGGATCTACGCCGTGCTGCTCGGCGTCGCCGGGTCGAGCGACGGCAAGGGCAAGGGGATCACCGCCCCGAACCCGGCAGGGCAGCGGCTGGCCATCGCGCGCGCCTGGCGCAACGCGGGCGCCGACCCGGCAACCGCCTCGTGCATCGAGGCGCACGGCACGTCGACCCGGGCCGGTGACGGCGCCGAACTGGAGAGCCTCAGCTACGTGTTCCGGCCCGGCGAGCTCGCGCCCGGGTCGATCGCGCTTGGCTCGGTGAAGTCCAACATCGGCCACCTGAAGGGCGCGGCGGGCGCGGCCGGCCTGCTCAAGCAGGTCATGGCCCTGCATGAGAAGGTGCTGCCGCCGAGCCTGAACTTCGGCGAGCCGAACCCGAACGTCGACTGGGCCAGCTCCCCGTTCCGGGTGAACGGCGAGCTGAGGGAATGGCCGGCCCCGCCTGGCGGCGTGCGCCGGGCCGGAGTCAGCTCCTTCGGCTTCGGCGGCACCAACTTCCACGCCGTGGTCGAGGAGTACGTTCCGGGCAGGTACGCCGGCGAGGAGCGGCGGACGTTCGCCGGCGCCGGCGCCGTGGCCGGGCCGGCCCGGGACAGGCCGGCGGAGGCGGGCCGGGCCAAGGATCCGCTGCGCGGCGCGCTGGTCGTCGGCGGCGGCAGCGAGTCGCAGGCGGCGGCGCAGCTCGCCCGGATACGGGACCTGGCGACGGCCGGACAGGCGCCTGTCACCGCGCCGCCTGATCCGGCGCTGGCAGCCGCCCGGGTGCGGGTCGCCATCGACTTCGGCGGGCCCGCCGAACTGGCCGACAAGGCGGGCATGGCGGTCCGGGCGCTTGCCGGCCAATCCCCGCAGGTGCGTGCGATGCTGCGGTCGCGCGGGGTGTTCATCGGGCACGGCCCGGCGCCCAAGACCGCGTTCCTGTACACCGGGCAGGGCTCGCAGTACGTGAACATGCTGCGTGAGCTGCGGGACACCCAGCCCATCGTGGCGGACACGTTCGCCGAGGCGGACGAGGTCATGACTCCCCTGCTCGGCAAGCCGCTGACCTCGTATGTCTTCGTCGACGACGGCGACCAGGCGGAGCTGGCCCGGGCCGAGGGACGGCTGCTGCGGACCGAGATCACCCAGCCGGCGGTGCTCGCCGCCGACCTGGCGCTCACCCGCATGCTGGCCGCCTACGGCGTCAGGCCCGACCTGGTGATGGGGCACAGCCTGGGTGAATACGGGGCCCTTGTCGTGGCCGGCGCGCTGCCGTTCGCGGCGGCGCTGGAGGCGGTCAGCGCACGCGGCCGGGAGATGGCGAGCATCAGCGTCCCCGACACCGGCGCCATGGCGGCCGTGATGGCGCCGCTGGCCGAGATCGAGCGGGTCGTCGGGTCCGTCGACGGGTACGTGGTCATCGCCAACATCAACAGCACGCACCAGGCGGTGATCGGCGGCGCCACCGACGCGGTCGAGCGGGCCATCGAGGCTTTCACCGCGGCCGGGTACACGGCCGCGCGCATTCCGGTCAGCCACGCGTTCCACACGGCGATCGTCGCGCCGGCCAGCGAACCGCTCCGGCGGACCCTGGCCAGGCTGGACCTGGGCGCTCCGGCGCTGCCGGTCGTCGCCAACGTCGACGGAGAGTTCTATCCCGCGTCCGGCGCCGGGGTACGGGACCGGATGCTGGACATCCTGGGCCGTCAGGTAGCCTCGCCGGTCCAGTTCGTCAAGGGCCTGCGAACGCTGTACGAGGCGGGCGCCCGGGTGTTCGTCGAGGTCGGGCCGAAGCGGGCGCTGGCGGGGTTCGCCGACGACGTACTCGGCTCAGAGCACGACGATGTCCTCGCCCTGTTCACCAACCACCCGAAGTACGGCGACATCGCGTCGTTCAACGCGGCGCTCTGCGGCCTGTACGCCGCGGGCCTCGGGTACGCCGCCAGGCCCTGGCCGGCTCACGAGCCGGCCAGGGCCGCACCACATACCGTTTCGCTTACCGCACCGGGAGCAGCCATGTCGGAAGATAACTACGCCGAGCTCGGCCGCCTGGTCGCCGATCTTATCGAGCGCGGCCGCGGCATCCTGGCCGGCGCCGCGCAGCCTGGGGGCAGCGTCCGCGCCGCCGGGCCGGGCACGGCGCCGCTGCCCGCGCCGTCGGCACCGGACGGCGCGGCGCCACCGCGATCGGAGCCCGTGGTCATCACCGGCGCCGCGCTCGGCCTGCCTGGCACCGACCGGGTGTTCGACGACGAGAACGTCGCGCGCATCCTCTCCGGCCAGCAGTTCATCGACGTCATCCCGCGCCAGGTCCGGCGCGGCATGGCCGACAAGCGCATCACCCGGCTGGTGAAGACTGACACCGGCGACCCGGTCTTCGAGACGATCGAGAGCGAGGGTGACGTCATCAAGCTGGCCGGGCGGTACGGGGCCTTCGACCTGCCCGGGGAGTTCGGCGTCGACGCCGACCGGGACGCCGCGCTCGACCAGTGCACCCGGCTGGCCATCGGGGCCGGCCTGGACGCGCTGCGCGACGCCGGCATCCCGCTGGTGCTGCGCTACCGCACCACGACGGTCGGCACACGGCTGCCCGATCGCTGGTGGCTGCCCGAGGACATGCGCGATGACACCGCAGTGATCTTCGCGTCCGCGTTTCCTGGCTACGGGTCCCTCGTGACCGACCTCAATCGCTACCACGAGGACCGCGCCCGCAGGCACGAGCTCAGCGTGCTCGAGGACATCCGCGCCCGGATGAGCGCGCAGGACCAGGCGGCAGGCGAGGTGGACAGGCGCGTCGCCGAATTGCGGCACCGGCTGCAGGCAGAGCCGTTCACCTTCGACCGCCGCTTCCTGTTCCGTATCCTGTCGATGGGACACTCCCAGTTCGCCGAGCTCATCGGCGCCCGCGGTCCGAACACCCAGCTGAACGCGGCGTGCGCGAGCACCGCGCAGGCACTGTCCGTGGCCGAGGACTGGATCAGATCGGGGCGGTGCCGGCGCGTCCTGGTGGTCTCGGCGGACGACGTCGCGTCGGACACCCTGCTGCCGTGGACCGGATCGGGCTTCCTCGCCACCGGGGCGGCAGCCACCGACGCGGTGGTCGAGGACGCGGCCCTGCCGTTCGACAGGCGCAGGCACGGAATGATCATCGGCTCCGGCGCGGCGGCCCTGATCGTGGAGTCCGCGGACGCGGCACGCGAGCGCGGCATCCGGCCGATCTGCGAAATCGTGGCCACGGCCACCGCCAACAGCGCCTTCCACGGCACCCGCCTCGACGTCGAGCACATCTCGCAGGTCATGGAACAGCTGATCCGGCAGGCCGAACGGCGGGGCGTGGACCGCGGCCAGATCGCGGGCCAGATGGTGTTCATATCGCACGAGACGTACACACCTGCCCGCGGGGGCAGCGCGTCGGCCGAGGTCCGCGCGCTGCGGGCATCGTTCGGGCCGGCCGCGGACTCGATCGTCGTCGCGAACACGAAGGGCTTCACCGGGCATGCCATGGGCGCCGGGATCGAGGAGGCCGTCGCCGTCAAGGCGCTGGAGACAGGCATCGTCCCGCCGGTACCGAACTTCCGCGAACCCGATCCGGAGCTTGGCCGGCTGAACCTGTCCCGCGGCGGGACGTACCCGGTCACGTACGCTCTCAGGCTGGCGGCCGGATTCGGCTCGCAGATCTCGATGGCGCTGCTGCGCTGGATCGAGCCGCCGGACGGCGCGCACCGCGCGCCGAACGATCTCGGCTTCGCCTACCGCATCGCGGACGAGCGGGCATGGCGCACCTGGCTAGCCAGGGTGACCGGCCGTGACAACGCCCGGCTCGAGGTCGTGCAGCGGCGGCTCCGTGTCGCCGACGAACCCGCCCGTGATGCGCCGGTGACCGCGCCGACCGCGGAAACAGCGGAGCAGACAGCGGAGCAGACAGCGCCGGCCGTCGAGACAGCACCCGCGGCGGGGACGACTGCGGCCCAGGCCCCTGAGCCGATCGCCGAGGCGGTGCTCGACGTGGTGGAGAGCCTCACCGGCTACCCGCGTGACCTGCTCGACCTCGACCTGGACCTGGAAGCCGACCTCGGCGTGGACACCGTCAAGCAGGCCGAGGTATTCGCCGCGGTCCGCGAGCGCTTCGCCATCCCCCGCCAGGACAGCCTCAAGCTGCGCGACTTCCCCACCCTCGCCCACGTCATCGGCTTCGTCCGCGACCACGCCCCGCAAGATCAGGCGGCGCAGGCGGCACTGCGGGCCGAGCCGGCCTTCGCCGGCGACGTGGCGGCGGCGCGGCGGCTGCCACGCCGCATCCCGGTGCCGGTGCTGCGGCCGCCCGCGCAGTGGTGCAAGCCCACCCCCGTGACGCTGGAGCAGGCGAGCCGGGTCATCGTGATGGCCGACGAGGGGGGTGTCGCCAAGCCGCTGGTCAGGCGGCTCGGCTCGCTCGGCGTCAGCGCCCTGGTCATCGAGCCGGGCTGCCCGGCGGCCGACCTCGACTCCCGGCTGACCGCCTGGCTGGCGGACGGTCCGGTGCGCGGCCTGTACTGGCTGCCCGCTCTGGACGCCGAGCCCGCGCTCAGCGAACTGGACCTGGCAGGCTGGCGGGAGGCGCTGCGCCGCCGGGTGAAGAACCTGTACGCCGTGGTCCGGCGGCTCGACCAGGCCGGGCAGCTCGGGCCGCTTGGCACGTTCCTGGTCGCCGGCACCCGGATGGGCGGCTACCACGGGTATGACGATCACGGCGCGACGGCGCCGCTCGGCGGCGCGGTGACCGGCTTCGTCAAGGCGTACTGGCGCGAGCGGCCGGACGTGCTGGCCAAGGCGGTCGACTTCCAGGACACCAGGAAGACCGCCGCGCTGGCCGACGCGCTGATCGAGGAGACCCTGCGGGATCCGGGAGCGGCCGAGATCGGCCGGGCCGGCGAACGTCGCTGGACAGTAGGCCTGCGGGAAATCCCGTTCGGCGATGGCGGCGGGATGAACCTCGGCGGCCAGACCGTGTTCGCCGTCACCGGAGCGGCCGGGGCGATCGTCTCGGCCATCATCGCGGACCTCGCCAAGGCTAGCGGCGGCGTTTTCCACCTCCTCGACCTGACACCAGAGCCCGATCCCGCCGACCCGGACCTGATCCAGTACGCGACCGACCCGGACGGGCTCAAGAAGACGATCGCCGGGCGCCTGTCGGCCGCAGGCACCCGGCCGACACCGGTGCTGATCGAGCGGGAACTGGCCCGGTGCGAACGGCTGCACTCGGCGTTGATCGCCATCCAGGGGGTGCGCGCCGCGGGCGGCCAGGCGCACTACCACGCGGTGGACCTGACCGATCCCGGCGCGGTCGCGAGCGTCATGGCGGACATCCGCGACCGGCACGGCCGGGTGGACGTGCTCGTGCACGCCGCGGGGCTGGACATCAGTCACGCCATCGCCGACAAGGAGCCGCGCGAGTTCGATCTCGTCTTCGATGTCAAGAGCGATGGCCTGTTCAACCTGCTGCACGCGGCCGACGGCATGCCGGTGGGCGCGGTGGTGGCGTTCAGCTCGGTGGCCGGCCGGTTCGGCAACAGGGGGCAGACCGACTACAGCGCCGCCAACGACCTGCAGTGCAAGATCATGTCGAGCTTCCGCACGACCCGGCCGGGCACCAGGGGGATCGCCGTCGACTGGACGGCCTGGGGCGGCCTCGGCATGGCGACCAGGGGCTCGATCCCGAAGGTCATGGCCATGGCGGGCATCGAAATGCTCGCACCCGAGGCAGGCATTGCGTGGGTCGGGCAGGAACTGGCCGCCGGGCCGTTCAGCGGCGAGGTCGTCGCCGGCGGGGAGCTTGGCGTGCTCACCGCCGAGCGCGACATTACCGGCGGGCTCGACTGCCGCGCGATCGAGGCCGGCCCGGCCAGCCCGATGATCGGCACGATCACCGGGATGGGCGTCTACACGGGCCTGCGCGCCGAGACCACGCTCGAGCCGGCGGCGCAGCCGTTCCTTCGCGATCATCGCATCGACGGCACGGCGGTGCTGCCCGGGGTCATGGGCATCGAGGCATTCGCGGCCCTGGCCAGCCTCGCCGCTCCCGGCATGCGGGTGGCCGACGTGGAGCAGGTGGACTTCATCGCCCCGCTGAAGTTCTACCGGGACGAGCCGCGCACGGTCATCGTGACCGCGGTGACCCGGCCCGAGGGCGCCGACCTGGTCGCGGACTGCACGCTGAGCGCCAGCCGTACGCTGGCCGGCGAGCAGGCTCCGCGTGTCACGTCGCACTTCACCGGCCGGGTCAGGCTCACCGCCGCCGACCGGGAGCAGGCGCGAGAGCGCGCACGCACACCCGGCGCACCCGCGGCCCCGGCCGTTTCCCACGACGACATCTACCACGTGTTCTTCCACGGCCCGGCCTATCAGGTGGTCGACGAGGCCTGGCACAGCGGCTCGGACGCCGTCGCCAGGCTCGCCCGGCACATGCCGGCCGGGCACACGCCGCAGACCCGGCACACGGCCACCGAGCCGCGGCTGGCGGAGGCATGCTTCCAGGCCGCGGGCCTGTGGGAGATCGGCCACGCCGGGCACCTGGCGCTGCCAGCCCACGTGGACCTCGTCAGCATGCCGCACCGGCCGGTACCGGACGCGCAACTGTTCGCAGTCGCCCATCCCGCCGCCGACGGCAGCTTCGACTGCCAGGTGCTTGACCCCGAAGGCGACGTCGTGCTGCGCGTCGACGGCTACCGGACCGTCTGTCTTGACAGCCCGCTGCCAGCCGGCCTGCGGCAGCCGATCAGCGAGGCGATGAGCGCCTTAGGGACGATCGAGCGGCGAGCGGAGGAGGCGACATGACCGGTGTCCGGCGGCTTGCCATCGTCAACCGGGGCGAGGCGGCCATGCGGTGCCTATCCGCCGTGGACGAGTTCAGCGATGGCTTCGGCGCGCCGATAACCACCATCGCGCTGTATACCGACCCCGACGCGGCGTCCCTGTTCGTCCGCCAGGCCGACGAGGCCGTGCCGCTGGGCCCGGCCCTGATCACCGACGCCGACGGCGCCCGGCACGCCGCCTACCTGGACATCGACACGGTCATGGCCGCGCTGGCCAGGGCTGGCGCCGACTCCGTCTGGACCGGCTGGGGCTTTGTCGCCGAGTCCGCCGACTTCGCCGCACGGTGCGAGAAGGCGGGGATCACGTTCGTCGGGCCGCCCAGCGATGTCATCAGGCTGCTCGGCGACAAGATACGGGCCAAGCAGCTCGCCGAGAGTCTCGGGATACCGGTGGTGCCATGGAGCGGCGGCCCCGTGCAGGACAGCCACGGCGCGCAGATCGCGGCGGCGATCCTCGGTTATCCGGTGCTCGTGAAGGCGGCCGAAGGCGGCGGCGGCCGGGGCATCCGGCTGGTGGAGTCGGAGCGCGCGATGCCGGCGGCGTTCGCCTCCGCGCGGCGCGAGGCGCAAGCGGCGTTCGGCGACCCGACCGTGTTCATCGAACGCAGAGTCGAGGCGGCGCGGCACGTCGAAGTGCAGGTGATGGCCGACGGGCACGGCACCGTATGGGCGGCAGGCATCCGCGATTGCAGCATCCAGCGGCGCAATCAGAAGGTGCTCGAGGAGTCGGGTTCCACCGTGGCCGGCCCGGCCGCCGACGCCGCGCTGCGCGACGCCGCGGTGCGGCTCTGCGCCGCTGCCGGGTACCGCAGCGCGGGCACCGTCGAGTTCCTCCTCGACCCGCTTACGCAGCAGTTCATGCTGATGGAGGTGAACACCAGGCTGCAGGTCGAGCACCCCGTCACCGAAGTGACAACCGGCATGGACCTCGTCAAGCTGCAGTTGCGCATCGCGCGGGGCGGAAGGCTGCCGCCCTTCCCGCCCCCCGTCGCCGGTTACGCGATCGAGGCCAGGCTCAACGCCGAGGACCCGGAGCACGACTTCGCGCCGGCGCCTGGCCGGGTGTCCGCGCTGCGGCTGCCCGCGGGTCCGGGAATCAGGATCGACACCGGAGTGGCCGAGGGCGACAGCGTCGCGCCGGAGTTCGACTCGATGATCGCCAAGATCATCGCGCGCGGGCACGACCGGGCAGAGGCACTGAGCCGGCTCAGGCGGGCACTCGCCCAGTCCCTGGTGGTGATCGACGGCGGAACGACCAACAAGGCGCTCCTGCTGTCCCTGGCGGGCCACCCGGACATCCGGGCCGGCCGTTACGACAACCGCTGGCTCGACCGGCTGACCGAGGCGGGCGCCCACCTGCCCGCGGCCGACCCGATATCACTGCTGGCGGCGGCGGTCGAGGCCGCCGACGACGACCAGGACGCGGTGCAGGCCAACTTCCTGGCCTCAGCGGCGCGCGGACGCCCCGACTTCCCCGACGAGGTGGGGCACCGGCTGCGGCTGCGCACTCGCGGCGGCCGCTACCAGATGCGCGTGTTCCGCCTGGGCCAGGGCGAGTACCGCGTGGCGGCCGGCCCCGCGCCGGCCGGGCCCTCCCCGGCCGGCGGCGATCAGGACGGCGCGGGCCCGGCCGGCGACACCCCGGCCCTGACTGCCCTCATCGACCTCAGCGTCCGGCGGCTTGGCCGCTACGAGCGAGCCATCACCTGCCGCGGCAGGCGGTACAAGGTCGTCGCCGCCAGCCAGGGTCCCCGGCTGCTTGTCGAGGTCGATGGCGTCCCGTCCGTGATCACCCGCGACGACGGAGGGCTGGTCCGCTGCCCGTCCCCGGCCTTCGTGGTGGCCGTGCTGGCCGCGGAGGGAGACATCGTGCGAGCCGGTGACCCGCTGGCCGTGGTGGAGAGCATGAAGATGGAAGCGCGTATCACCGCGCCCGCCGACGGCGAGGTCAGCTCGGTATTCACCCAGGTGAATACCCAAGTGAAGGCCGGGGCGCCACTGTTCGCGCTGCGCCTGCCCAGGCAGCGAAGCGGATCAGGCGCGGGGGCGCCCCTCGCGCCCGGGGACCTGTTCGCCGGCCTGGCGAATCCGCCTGGCGTCCACGGCCAGTCCAGCATCGACCACATGCTCCGGGCGTACCTCCTCGGTTACGACATCGAAGATGGCGAAGCTCGCGAGCTCAGCCGGGAGCGGGGCAAACGGCTGGCCGGCGTTGCACCGGACGACCAGGACGCGCTGCGCGACGACCAGGAACTCCTGGAGATCTTCGTGGACGCCGCGGCGCTTTCCGGGCGCGTGCCCGAAGACGGCGAGAAGGAAGAGCACCCGCGAAGCTCACACGAGCACCTGCTGACCTACCTGTCGTTCCTCGATCCGGAGCGCAGCGGGATACCCGGTCGCTTCGCGCGGCAGCTCCGAACGGCCCTGGCCAGGTACGGCGTCCAGTCGCTGGCGCGCACGCCGGAACTGGAGCGGGCATTGCTGCTGATATCCCGCTCGGTGAGCAGGCTGCCCGCCGCCGCCCCGATCGTGATCGCCATCCTGGACCGGTGGCGCCGCGGCTATGACGCGCTGGCCGGCATGATGAACGACGACCGGCTCGGCGTGCTCGCCCGGCTGATCGTCACCGCCCAAGGGCGCTTCCCCGAGGTGTGTGACCTGGCCAGGGACGTGCGGTTCTGCTACGTCGACGCGCCCGTGATCAACCGCGCCCGGGCCAGGGCGTACGCGCGGATCGAGGCCAGCCTGGACCAGGTCTGCGGCCAGCCAGCGCCCGGCCTGCTGCGCGACCTCGCCGACCGGATCGTCTGGTTCCCGCTGCCGATGCGCGCCAGGCTCCGGGACAGGTACCGCGAGGCGGACGAGACGGCCAGGGCCCGGCTGCTCGAGGTGCGCACCCGCCGGTACTACCGGGTAAGCGACCTCACGCCGATGTGGTGCGAGACGATCGGCGGGCACCTGACCTGCCTGACCGACTACCCCGAGCCCGGGCGGAACGGCGCTCCCGTGCACCTGGTCACCGCGTACGTGCCCACCGCCGACCTGCCCTCGTTCGCGCGTGCGCTCGGCCCGCGACTGAACGGGCTCGCGCCGGACCGGCCAGTCGTCATCGACGTCGAATCGTGGCGCAGCGAGCCTCTCCTCGCCGACGACGAGATGGCCGCCGAACTCGCCCGCCTGCTCACGCGCACCAGCTTCGGCCGCCCCCTGCACCGCCTCACGGTCACCGTGACCAGCTCCGCCAACGGCACAGAGCGCGCCGAGGAGCACCAGCGGACCCAGACGTTCAGCTACTCTCAGGCCAGTCCCGGATTCGCCGAGGACCCGGTGTACCGGAACATGCACCCGATGCTCGCCGAGCGTTTGGACCTGTGGCGGCTGTCGAACTTCTCGCTGCGCAGGCTGGCCAGCGCCGAAGATGTCTTCCTGTTCCACGCCGTGGCGCACGCCAACCCCAAGGACGAGCGGCTGATCGCCCTCGCCGAGGTACGCGACCTGACCGCCGCCCGCAACTCGGCCGGCGACATCATCGGCTATCCGCTGCTCGAGGGCATCTTGATGCAGGCCTTCGCGGACATCCGCGGCGCCCTGCGCGGACATCCGCAGCGCCAGCGCCCGCTTCGGAACAGGGTGGTGCTCTACGTGCGCCCGGTGTCGGACATCCCCACCGCCACCTGGCGTAATCTCGCGCACCGGCTGGCGCCGCAGGCCGCCGACCTCGGCCTGGAGAAGGTCGTGGCACGGATCCGCACGCCCGACGAGGCCACCGGCCAGCTGCGGGAAGCGGTCCTGCATGTCGAGAACGTGGCGGACAAGGCGGTCACGGTGCGCGTCCGCCCGCCAACGGACCTGCTCATCCAGCCGCTCACCGAATACCGGCAAAAGGCGCTGCGTGCCGAGCGGCTCGGGCTGCCGTACCCGTACGAGCTCATCCGCATGCTGACGCCGCCGCAGGGCGCGCCCGCGGATTTCCCCGCGGGCGACTTCACCGAATACGACCTGTCCGACGGCGAGCTCGTGCCGGTGGACCGCCCGTACGGCCGCAACCGCGCCGGCATCGTCACCGGCGTCATCACCAGCTACACGTCGCTGGTGCCAGAGGGGATGCGCCGGGTCGCGATTCTCGGCGACCCGACCGAGGGGCTCGGCAGCCTGGCGGAGCCGGAGTGCCGCCTGATTCTGGCCGCGCTGGACCTCGCGCGGCGAACGCGGGCGCCCGTCGAGTGGTTCGCGCTGTCGTCCGGCGCCAAGATCGCGTGGGACAGCGGGACGGAGAACATGGACTGGATCGCCGCCGTGCTGCGCGGCCTGGTCGAGTTCACCCAGTCCGGCGGCGAGGTCAACATCGTCGTCACCGGGATCAACGTCGGCGCCCAGCCGTACTGGGACGCCGAGGCGACCATGCTCATGCACACGCGCGGCATCCTCATCATGACGCCGGCCAGCGCCATGGTGCTGACCGGCAAGAAATCGCTGGACTACTCCGGCGGGGTGTCCGCCGAGGACAACTTCGGCATCGGCGGATACGAGCGGATCATGGGCCCGAACGGACAGGCGCAGTACTGGGCGCCCACCCTGGCCGCGGCGTGCGCGCTGCTGCTGCGGCACTACGCGCACAGCTACGTCGTGCCCGGCGAGCAGCACCCCCGCCGGGCGCCGACCAGCGACCCGTCCGGCCGTGACGTCTGCGCGTCGCCGCACACGCAGGTCGAGGGCTCGGAATTCGCCACCGTCGGCGACGTCTTCTCCGCCGAGCTGAACGCCGACCGCAAGAAGCCGTTTGACATGCGCTCGGTGATGCGGGCCGTCACCGACACCGACCACGCGCCGTTCGAACGGTGGGCCCGGTGGCGCGACGCCGAGAGCGCCATCGTGTGGGAGGCGCGGATCGGGGGGTTCCCGGTGTGCCTGATCGGCCTGGAGTCGCGCAACGCGGCCAGGGCGGGGTTCGTTCCCGCCGACGGCCCCTCGACCTGGACGTCGGGGACGTTGTTCCCGCAGTCGTCGCGCAAGGTCGCCCGCGCGGTCAACGCGGCGAGCGGCAACCGCCCCGTTGTCGTGCTCGCCAACCTCAGCGGCTTCGACGGCTCACCGGAGAGCATGCGCAAGTGGCAGCTGGAATACGGCGCGGAGATCGGCCGCGCCGTGACCAACTTCCGCGGGCCCATCGTCTTCGTGGTCGTCTCGCGCTATCACGGCGGCGCGTTCGTGGTCTTCTCCAAACGGCTGCACGAGGACATGGAGACGGCCGCGGTGACCGGTTCCTACGCCTCGGTGATCGGCGGAGCGCCCGCCGCCGCCGTGGTGCTGTCCCGTCAGGTGTCGGCAAGGACAGAACAGGACCCGCGGGTCGCGCGGCTGCGGGAACTGGTCACGACCGCGACAGGCAAGGCGCTCGCGGAGGCGCACCATGAGCTTGCCGAGGTCACCCGGGCCGTGCGGGCCGAGAAGCTGAAGCAGCTGGCCGACGAGTTCGACGGCATCCACGACATCAGGCGTGCGATGCGGGTGGGGTCTGTCGATCACATCATCGCCCCCGGGCAGGTGCGGCCGTTCATCATCGCCGCCCTGGAACGCCGGCTGGCGGCAAGCGGACCGGTGGCTAGCTGACCGGCCGGCCGATCCAGCGATGCGACGGAAGCAGGGTGTCGATGGGTGATCGCGCCTCCAGCGGCCCGGGAGGCGGTCCGCCGCCCGGCCAGCAGGCCGTCACAAGGAACGACCCGCTCCGCCGCCACCAGCCGGGGAAGACCTCACCCTCGGCGGTGCGGACCCGCAGCGCCGACCAGGTGTGCTCCGGCGGGCTCAGCCCGGCCACGTCCACCTCGACCGAGCGGGTGTCGCGGCGCAGCCCGGTGCGCAGCACCTTGAGCGCGCTCTCCTTGGCGGACCACACGAGATTGGCGGCCATGTCCCTGGCCGGGCCGGCGGCGGCGACCAGCCGCTGCTCGGCCTGCGTCAGGTAATCGCGGACGAATGCGTCGCTGCGCGGTTCGACGATCTCGACGTCACAGCCGACCGCGGCAGGGCCGGCCGCTACCAGGCAGACGGCACACCCGGCCCGGTCGGTGAGCGACACGCCGCGGTCCGCGGGCTGGCCGTCGATGTAAAGCAGCGGCGCGCCGGTTGGCGCGGTCCGGCCCTCGATTCGCGCGAGCACGGCGGGATCGTCTGGCCAGCCGAGTGCCCTGGCGACCGCGAGCTTGAGCGTCCACCGGCCAAGCAGGAAGTCGGTCCGCCGCTTGGTGTACCTGAGCGCGCCGGCCCGGGTGCGCTCGGCCGCGCTGAGCCAGCCGGCGGCCGAGGGCAGTTGATCCTCGCCGCGCGCCAGCCACCAGGTGGCAAGCGCCTCCCCGGGGTCGCGACCGTGGCCGGGCCCTGGCCCCATGGCCGGTTCAGCCGCCGGCCGGGCCGAAGCGGCGCGCCATAAGGACGCCATCGTGCCGTCGGTGCGCTCGACCGCGACGCGCACATCCTGCTGCGTCAGCGCGAGCGGCACGCTCTGGCCGTAAAGCGCCAGCAGGCGCTCCCCTGCGGAGGCGTCGGGCAAGGCGATCTCGACCGCCACGTCGAGCAGGCCGGTGAGCACCAGGCGCGGGTGGTGATCGCTCGGCGCCTGGATCATCAGGACGTAGCGGCCATGGCTGCCATCGGGCCCGAGGAAATCGCGCACCAGCGCCGACACCTGGTTGCCTTCATCACCGATGTCAGCCGAACGGATCCAGTCGAGGAATTCGCGGAACGTCACCGCGAACTCGCGGGCCCGCGGGTCTGGCGCGCTACCGGACATGACGCAAGGCTATCTCGCAGGCGGCCCCTGACGGCCGCGCCCCGGGCGCTCACCCGCCCTGCCGCCAGTTGACACCTGAACCAGGTTTGCGATAAGATATTCGTATACATTCGCCTTTAGCCCGAAGCACGCGAATGGAGGGTCGCAGGTGTCTCAGCCGGACGACGACTACGACATGGACGCTGACATGGCCCGGTTCCTCGCGGACATCGATGCGGGCCGAGAGACGATCCCGGACCCGTGGGAGGCCGGACCGGCGGCCGTGGTCTTCCCGGGCGACTTGTCCGGCATCGATCCCGCGGCGCTGTACGGGCCTGACGGGCTGGAAGGATTCATGCAGGACGGGGTGGCCGACACGTTGCGGCCGGGACCGGTCCTGTCGGCGCTCACGGAGCAGGCCGTCGAAGACAAGTCCGCGCTCACCGACAATCAGCTGCTCGGAGCGCTGTCGGCGACGCGGCGGCTGCGCAACCGCGCCGATTACCTGGAAACGCTCACCGTCGCCGAGTTCGCCCGCCGCCGCGCCGCTGAGGCCGGGGCCGCCAGGGCGCGCAAGGATCCGGCCGCCCGCCGGGTCGCCGAGCACGCCGACGCCGAGCTCGCCTTCCACCTGCTCGTCACCATCGCCGGCGCCGGCGACCAGATGGACATGGCCACCGCGCTCACGGCCCGTCTCCCGCATACTCTCGCCGGGATGGCCGCGGGCGCCATCGACCATGATCGCGCGTACCTGGTCTGGTTCTACACCAGGTTCCTGTCCGACGCGGACGCGGCGCGCGCCGACGAGATCCTCGCCGCCGCCGCCCCGGAACTGCGGCACGACCAGCTCGGCCGCAAGGCGGCGGCGCTGGAGATGAAGCTTGATCCCGAAGCCGCCAAGGCACGCAAGGAGCACGCCCGCAAGGCGGGCCAGCGGGTCGAGGCACGCCGCGAGGCGTCCGGCAACATGTCCCTGGCCGGGCGCGAGCTCGCCGCCGAGGACGCGCTAGCCGCCAAGGCACGCAACGACGCCGACGCCGCCGCGCTCCGCGGCGGCGGCCTGGACGGAACCCTGGCAAGGCTGCGCGCCCTGGCCTACATCGACCGGCTCCTCGGCCGCGACCCCCTCGGCCGCATCGGCCCCAGGGGCGGGGAGGGGACAGGCGGCAGCGCCCAGGGCACCGGGCCCGAGCTGCCTGGCGGCGCCGGGACGGGCGGCGACCTGGCTCCCTTCCCGGCGCTGATCAACCTCATCGTTCCCGCCGGCACCCTGCTTGGCTGGTCGAACGCCCCCGGTGACGCCGGGGCCTGGGGACTCCTCGACCGCGACGACACGCGCTCCGTCGCCGCCGCGGCATCCGCGCATCCGCGCTCGCGGTGGTGCGTCACGGTCGCCGGCTCCGACGGGACGGCGGTCGCGCACGGATGCGCCCGCGGCCAGCACCCGTGGACTCCCGAACCCCCCGCGGGCCAGCACCCGCCGACCCCCGGAACCCCCGCGGGCGGCCAGCACCCGCCGACGCCCGTGCCCGCCGGCGCTTCCGCGCGCGACGGCCCGCGGGACCCGGCCCGCCTCGCTGAACTGCTGCGCCGGCTGAACGTCGCACTCGTCCCGATCGCCAGGGGCGGCTGTGATCACCGCAACGCCGAAGACCGGTACCTCCCGAGCCGAATGCTCAGGCATCTGGTCTGCGCCCGTACCGCCAGCTGCCCGGCACCAGGCTGCGGCGCCCGGGCCTGCTACGGCGACCAGGACCACACCATCCCATATCCGTACGGCCCGACGGACCAGTGCAATCTGGCTCCGCCATGCCGCAGGCACCATCGGTGCAAGCAGGCTCCCGGCTGGAAGCTGGAGCAGCCCGAGCCGGGCGTCATGCGCTGGACGCTGCCGTCGGGACGGGTCTACACCACGACACCGACCGTCTACGACCATTGAGCCCGCGGCGTAGCCCGAAGTGTCCGGTGCAGCCACCCCTCGTTCGGGATAGAGGGCACCCTCAGGCCTACGCTCGATCCTCGTGGTTGCGGAGAGCGTGGCGGCCATCTGCTTCCACACGTCTCCCCAGCCCTTCGTCCAGTACGTCACGAGGGGATCGCCGAAATAAGCCTCCAGGTCAAGGGCACCAGGCGGCTGGGGTCGGCCAGCCAGTTCTGGTAGGTGTCCGTCAGTGTGCCGAGGTCCTCCGGCGGCCGCGTGGGCATCGGGAGTTCGTCACCGATAGCCTCCGCACCGACGGCAGCGTACTCTGCGAGGACGGCCTCATTATCTTCAGCGAGCCGCACGCGTCAATCCCTCGGTGTCGGGGCACCCGAGCGCCTGTAGCGGTCCGGGCGTCAAGCGGCGCCGCGGCTGCCCGCGTATCATGGGCATCGTGCTCGACCGCGACGAGATCGACGCCCTGTTCCCCGCAGACCTGCCCGAGCCGGCGCACTGGGAAGAGCGGTACCCGCCACGGGACCTGCCGGAAGGCGCGCAGGTTACCCGGTTCAGCCCCAGCCCCACCGGCTTCATGCACATCGGCGGGATCTACACGGCGATGCTCGACAAGGCCGTCGCCGCCCAGACCGGGGGCGTCTACCTCGTCCGGATCGAGGACACCGACCAGGCCCGGGAGGTCGAGGGCGCCATCGCGCAGTTCGACAAGGCGTTCGGCTACTTCGGGGTCATGCCGGCCGAGGGTGACGGCGACATCTCGGGCCGGTACGGGCCGTACGTCCAGTCCCGCCGGTCCGCGATCTACCTGACGTACGTGCGCGAGTTTCTCCGCCAGGGCAAGGCGTACCTGTGCTTCGCCACCAGGGAGGAACTGGCGGCGTCCGCGGCCGAGCAGCGCGCCGAGAAGGTCCCGACCGGCTATTTCGGCCGGTGGGCGATCTGGCGGGACGCCCCGGACGACCGGGTTCGCGCGCGGCTCGCGGCGGGCGAGCCGTATGTGGTGCGGTTCCGGTCGCCCGGCGAGCCCGTCGGCCGCATGTCCTGGACTGACCTCATCCGCGGCACGATCGAGACCGAGGACAACCGCAACGACGTGGTCATCCTCAAGAGCTCGGACCAGCCGCTGCGGCTGCCCACCTACCATTTCGCCCACGTCGTCGACGACCACCTGATGAGGGTCACCACGGTGATCCGCGCCGACGAGTGGCTCTCCTCGGTACCGGTGCACCTGCAGCTTTTCGACGCGGCCGGGTTCGACCGGATCCCGTACGCCCACATCGCGCCGCTGATGAAGCAGGACAGCGGCGCCCGGCGCAAGCTCTCCAAGCGCAAGGACCCGGAAGCCAACGTCGAGTTCTACATCACCGCCGGCTACCCCGCCCCCGGACTCATGTACTACCTGCGCGGCCTGGCCAACGGACGGCTGGCCGAGCTGCCCCTGGACCAGGCGCTGAGCGAGCCGCTGCGACTGGCGGAGTGCGGCGTGGCTGGACCGCTCCTTGACCTGGTCAAGCTCGAGGACATCACCGCCGACCTCATCGCCGCGATGAAGGGCGCGGACATCCTCGACCAGGTGCTCGCCTGGGCGGCTGACTACGACCCGGAGCTAGCCAGTGTCGTCTCCGCCGAACGTGACGTGGCGCTGCGGGCGCTGGCCATCGAACGCGAGGACGTCCCAAACCCGCGCAAGGACCTTCGCAAGTGGTCCGACTTCCGCGAGGTCTACGGGTACTTCTTCCGTCCGGTCTTCCCGCTGCTCACCGATCCCGCCGACGCGCGCCTCGGCGGCCTCGACCCCGCCATCGTGCGGCGGCTGTGCGCCGGCCTGCTCGGCGATTACCGCGGCCTGGACGACAAGGACGCCTGGTTCGACCAGATCAGGGCCGCGGCCGCCGCCACCGGGTTCGCCGCGAGCCCGAAGGAGCACAAGGCCAGCCCAGGCGCGTACCCGGGATCGATCAGGGAGGCGTCGCAGGTGATCCGCGTACTGCTCACCGGCTCGACGCGCAGTCCCAGGCTGGACCTGGTCGCCAGCGTGCTCGGGGAGGACGAGGTGCGCCGCCGCGTCGGCGCGGTCCTGCGCGCCTGACCGCCGCGTTCGTGTCCTGCGGGGCGGGTCAGGCGTCCGGGAGCTACTTCATTCGCACAGGGATATGATATCAAGATGGACAATAAGTAGCACGCCTGAAAAATGATGTGCTGCCAGGGCTGGTGCGCGCAGGTCACAACATCTACCTCGCCGAGAGCCAGACCCCGGCGGACATGCCGACACTGACCTCGCCGCGGACCTCGCGGTTCCCACTGCGGGATCAGCCTCGGGGACTACCTGATCGCCGCCACGGCGCTGACACGGCCCCTCTGACCGGCCAGGGGAAGCCATGGTTGTCCGGACCTGTCCGACGATTGGCACTTGTCTCCCCACGCGCCCACGGTGGAGGAATTATCGGCATATACGCGTGCTCTACCGTGGAGGCCCGATGCGACGTCCGCACCCGAAAGCGCTCCTTGCCCCGCGGCCCTTGCCGTCGCGATCTCGGGATCCGGCCTGGCCGACGGCCCGGCCATAGCCGATGCTGCCGGCGTCGCCCAGACGGCGGCGGCATCGGCTGCGCCCGGGCGGGACTGGAGCGCCGCGACGGCGGTCCCTGGGCTTGACGCTCTGTCCTCCACTGGCCTGTCCAGCTTCGGGGCCATCGGCTGCGGATCCGCCGGGAACTGCGCGACTGGCGGCGGCTACGCCAAGACGCAGAGCGTCACCCAAGCGTGGGTGTCCGCCGAGGTCCACGGCACATGGCAGGCGGCCAGGCAGGCACCGGGAGTCGCCGCACTGAACACGGGAGGCTCCGCGGCCATCAACGCCATCTCCTGCCCCTCCCCTGGCAGTTGTGTGGCCATCGGCACCGCGGCGACCGCCAGCGGCGGCAGCGTCGCGTTCGTTCTCAGCGAGTCCAGCGGGAAATGGGACAGCGCGCGGTCGCTCACCGCCAGCCCGCCGGCCCGGGCCGGCTGGGAGGCCGACACGCTGTCGTGCCCGTCCGCCGGAAGTTGCGCTGTCGCTCTCATCTACACCACCGCCAGCGGAAGCGAGCTGGGTTATGTGCTCGCGCAGTCGCGCGGCGCCTGGGGAGCGCCGAAGCCGCTGCCCGGCCTGGCGGCAGCTGGGCAAACGCGATCGAGGTACCAGGCACCGCCACGCTGAACGGCGGGAAGAACGGCAGCGTGAACGCGCTGTCCTGCGGCAGGCCGGCCAAGTGCGCCGCGGTCGGCACGTTCACCAGAGCGGGGCAGGTCCAGGGCGCGTTCATCGTCGCGGAGGCAAACGGCCGCTGGAGGACCGCCCAGCGGCTTTCCGGGACTTCCGGCCTGGCGCTGCTGATCTCGATCTCCTGCCCGGCGTCCGGCGACTGCCTGGCGGGCGGCGAAGACGGCAAGGGCGCGATCCTGGCCAGCGGGCAGGGCGGCTCCTGGAGCAAGGCCAGGCACCTGACCGGGCTGCTGGCCGGGATGACGGCAGTCGAGTCGGTCGACTGCTGGTCGGCGGGCAACTGCGCGGCGGCGGGCTTCTCCCACAAGGGAGCACCGGTCAACGGCGGGGACACCGAGGTTTTCGTCATCGACCAGGCGAACGGAGCCTGGGGGCCCGCGCACGTGCTGGCCGGCACCGTGCACGCGGACGCCGGAGGCGACACGGAGAGCGCGTATTTGGCGTGCGCGCGGGGCGGCGGCTGCGCCGCGAGCGGGCAGCGGCTGACATCCAGCGCGCGCTACGGCACCTATCAGGTCCCGTACCTGGCCAGCGAGACGCCGCCGGTGGCAACGGCCACCGCGCTGTCACTGTCAGCCGCCAAGATCACGTACGGGAAAGAGCAGGCGGAGCGCCTGCGGGTCGCGGTGACCGGGCCCAGGGTCACCCCCACGGGAGAGGTCATCGTGACCGACGGGAAAGGCACCGTCTGCGTCATCGGGCTGCGCGCGGGCAAGGGGACCTGCACGCTGACCGCGAGGCAGCTCAGGGCGGGGATATGCACGCTGACCGCCCGGTACCCGGGAACACCGCACCTGACCGCATCCGCCTCGCCCGCCAGAAAGCTCACCGTGGCCAGATAGTGTCCGCGCCGAGCATGACCTGGAAGATGATCGCACCGCCGGTGTCATTGCTGGGCGCTAGAGCGGCGTTGAGGCCATCAAGGGATGATGCGCGGTGACGGTCATCGCCCGCGTGATGCCGGAATAATCCCGGCCGCGTCTCCATTCACAGCCTCCAGCTCGTCTATCAGCCGGGTCTCGTGCGTGCTGTCCTGCGGACCCGACTTGCGTGCCCAGCCATGATGACGGAACTGGCGCACGACGTCGAATCCAGGATGCTGCCGGACGAGGAACTCGAACACATCGCGTATCTGTCGAGTGGACCGTTCCTCGGGCGACATCAAGCGTGCCACCTCCGCATCGACGGGCGCCAGGGACAGGCAGGTCGCATAAGTCCAGTCGAGGTCGTCGAAGACGAGCCAGCCGCCGGGCCTGAGGAGCTTCTCGACGAGAAAGAACGCGAATCCGTCCGTGTCCCAATTATGAGCACCATCGATGAAGCAGAAGTCGAACTGCGGATTGCAGCGGTAGTCGGTCGTGTTCGCCTGGATAAGACGCATGAGCTCCCACGTGTACGATCGTGACGTGCGCACGATGCGAGTCATGTCAGCGACGCCAGCGGACCTGAGGAGCTGTGCCACCGCGGGCGCGGTGTCGCGGTCCATCGTAGTCAGGGTGCCTCCGCCGTTGAGGCGGAGTCCAGTGGCGAGCCAGCAGGCGGAGCCTCCGTGGCCAGTGCCCAGCTCGAGGACCTCGCGTGCGCCAGTGTGCCGGACGAACTGGCCCAGCGCGCGGCTGAAGACTGGATCGTGCTCCGGACGCGGGAGGTGGGCGACGGCTTCCTCGGCCATGGCGAACGGATCAACGCGGGAATCGCTCACAAGCATACCTCCCGGAAAGGACATGCTGGCTCCGGCGAGGCTCCGGCCAGGGGCTCCGGAACCTCTTACCGTGACACCCGAAATTACGATATATGTGTTAGCGGCTGCCGCTAGATTATGCTCTAGGCTCCTTTATCCGGCAAGCGAACACGAGGCGTCCAACTGCAAAATATTCGCGCTTGTCAAGATCTGGACGGCGATCGGCGTAGCCCCTACGATGACGCCATGGCGTCGGCGACGGTCAATCTCGTGACCCATGACGACGCACAGATGATTCCGAACAGGCGCTGCGATACGACGGCATTGCCGGCGTATCAGCCCGAGTTCGCGAACGCTGCCGATCACCCACGTTCCGGCGGCTGCGCCGGCGCGGTCCTGGCGGTCGCGCTGCGCGAGCTGATCGGCTGACCGGCGGTGAGCACCAGAACCGGGGCCGGTCAGCGCCGCCGCGTGCGGCTGACCCCGGCGGCGCCGGTGCCGGTGGAGTTCACCGGGGCCCGGGCCGGGCAGGGCCC
>DAHVAN010000351.1 GCA_027314595.1 Actinomycetota bacterium
CCGCACGCCGTGGCGCGGGGTCGTCAGTCAGCTGGCTTTCCATGCAGGTCGTCGCCATGGGGCCGCGGCTGTCGGTCAGGGATCAGGCGACGCTGCGCGCCCGGTTCCCCGGACACTCCGACGAGGAGATCGCGAACCTGCTGATCGAGCGCGCCGCTTCGGCCGCGGCCGCGGTCGGCGGCGCGACCGGAGCCTGGGCGGCATTGCCGGTGCTGCCCGCGTTCCCCGCCGAGATCGCGGCGGAGACGCTGGCGGTCGTGGGCATCGAGATCAAGCTGGTCGCCGAGCTGCACGAGGTATATGGCGTGGCCGCCACGGGCAGTCCCGCGGACCGGACTCGAGCCTACGTCGGTGCCTGGGCACACCGGCGCGGCTTCTTCATGGTCCCCGGCGGGCTCCTGCTCGTCGCGGGATCGCCGCTCGCCAGGCAGCTGCGGCGCAGGCTCGCGGCCCGCGTCCGCCGCTCCACGTTCTCGCTCAGCCCGCTGTTCACCGGGGCCCTGGCCGGGGTGCTGCTCAACCGCAGGGAGACAAGGAAACTGGGCCGCGACATTCTCGAGGACCTGCGCCGCCACCCGGTCATCGCCGCCGAGCGCGCCGGCGACGTGCCACTGACCGATCCCCGCGACTGAGCGCGGGCGGGGCTGCGGTGGAACGACGAGCGCAAGCAGGCGCCGCTCCCGGCCTGCGGTACGCCACGAGCACCGGGCGCTGGGTGATCGCGGGCACCGTGCTCGGGTCCGGCATCGCGGCGCTCGACGCCACCGTGGTGGGGATCGCGCTTCCGGCCATCGCCAGGGACTTCCACGCGACGGTGGCGAGCATGCAGTGGGTCGTGGACGGCTACACCCTGACGCTGGCCGGATTGCTGCTGCCCGGCGGCTCGCTGGGCGACTCCTGGGGACGGCGCAGGGTCTTCACGATCGGCGCGGTGTGGTTCGCGCTCGCCTCGCTCGCCTGCGGCCTGGCGCCGGACGAAGGGTTCCTGATCGGCGCCCGCGTGCTGCAGGGCGCCGGCGCGGCACTGCTCACGCCGGGCAGCCTTGCGATCTTGCAGGCCTCGTTCGCCCCTGATGACCGTCCGAGGGCCATCGGCGCGTGGTCGGGGCTGGGCGGGATCGCCACGGCGGCCGGGCCGTTCCTCGGCGGCTGGCTGATCAGCGCCGTGTCCTGGCGCCTTGTGTTCTTCATCAACCTGCCCGTCGCGGTGGCGGTCGTGGTGATCGCGGGGCGGCACGTCCCCGAGTCGCGTGCGCCGCGCCCGCGGCCGCCGCTTGACGCGGCAGGCGCCGTGGCGATCAGCCTGGCCCTGACCGGGATCACGTACGGCCTGATCGCCGTGTCGGACAGCGGCTGGACGTCGCCGCGGGTGCTGGCGAGCCTGATCGCGGGCGCGGTCCTGTTCGCGGCGTTCTGTGCCGTCGAGGCGCGCAGCCCGCACGCCATGGTGCCCCTCGGCGTGTTCAGGTCCCGCCAGTTCTCGGCGGCCAACGCCGTCACGTTCGTGGTCTACGGCGCCCTCGGCGGCGCCATGTTCCTGGTGCCGGTGGTGCTTCAGGAAGTCTGCGGGTACAGCGCACTCGAGGCTGGCATGGCGATGCTACCGGTG
Source organism: Actinomycetota bacterium (assembly GCA_027314595.1). Classification (GTDB taxonomy): domain Bacteria; phylum Actinomycetota; class Actinomycetes; order Streptosporangiales; family Streptosporangiaceae; genus Trebonia. The sequence continues at coordinate 1,610 of DAHVAN010000351.1, forward strand.
ACCGCCGTCATGCTCGCCCTGTCGGCCAGGTCGGCCTCGCTCGCCGCCAGAATCGGCCCGCGGCTGCAGATGACCGTCGGCCCGATGGTGATCGCGGCGGGCATGGCGCTGTTCACCCGGGTGCACGGCAGCGGCGACTATCTCACGCAGGTGCTCCCGGCGGTGCTGGTCTTCGGGTTCGGGCTGGCGATCAACGTGGCGCCCCTGACGGCGACGGCGCTGTCGGCCGCGCCCGCCGAGCACTCGGGCGTGGCGTCGGCGGTCAACAACGACGTCGCCAGGGTCGCGAGCCTGATCGCGGTCGCCGTGCTCCCGGTGCTGGCCGGCATCACCGGCGAGGTGTACCTGCGCCCGGACGCGCTGACCCGTGGCTTTCACACGGCGGTGCTGATCGCGGCGGGCGTGTCGGCCGCGGGGGGCCTGCTCGCCGCGGCCACCATCCGCGACCCGGACCGGGCCAGGCAAGAGCCGTCGCCGGCCTGGCCGGCCGGCGACGTGCTCAACTGCCTGCACTGCGGGCTCGACGCGCCGCCGCTGCGCTCCTGTGCTGACACGCGGTCAGGTACGCTCGGCACCAATGAGCCGGGAGAGGATGGGTCATGACAGCTGAGGACGCGGCGGCCACCGAGGCCGTGCGGGCCGCGGCACGCGCCGCCCGTGCTACCGTGACCGGGCTCGCGGCGGCGCCGGAAAGCGCGGTCGACGCCGCGCTCGCCGCCATGGCCGCCGCTGTCGAGTCCGCCGCGCCCGCGGTGCTGCGCGCCAACGAGCAGGACATGCGGGCCGCCGCGGACCGGGGCCTGGCAGCAGGGGTGCGCGACCGGCTGCGGCTCGACGAGCGCCGCCTGACGGCGATCGCCGCCCAGCTGGAGATCCTGGCAGGGGTGCCTGCCGAGCCCGCGAGCCGCCGGATCAGGGACCTGCCGGGCGGGCTCGTTCTCACCGAGCGCCGCCGCCCGGTAGGCGTGATCGGCGCGAACTTCGAGGCCAGGCCGAACGTCGTCGTCGACGTCGCCTCGCAGCTGATCAAGTCGCGCAACGCGGGCGTGCTGCGCACAGGAAGCGCCGCGCTCGGCTCGGCGATCGCGCTCGCCGACGAGGTGATCGCGCCGGCGCTCGCCAAGGCCGGACTCGATCCCGCGGCCATCCAGCTGGTCCGGGTGCCCGGCCAGGCGGCCGCCTACGCGCTCGTCCGTGAGCCGAAGCTGGTGCCGCTGGTGATCTTGCGCGGCAGCGGCGCGAGCACCCGCTCGCTGGCCGCCGAGGGCGCCGCGCACGGGGTCAGGACGCTGGCCCACGCCGACGGCGGCGGAGTGCTCTATGTCCATTCCTCCGCGCAGCGGTCCATGTCCGCTGCGCTGATCGCGGCCAGCCTGGACAGGCTCGGCGTGTGCAACAGGCTCAACCTGCTGCTGCTCGACAGCACGCTGTGGGACGAGTGGCTGCCGCGGGTCACGGCGCAGCTCGACGGGCTGGGCATCGCCGCCTCGCTGCCGCCGCACGACCACCCGCTCGGCTATGAGTGGGCGCTGGACCCCGAGCGTGAGGCGACGGTCACGGTCGCCGCGGCGGGCAGCCCGGCCGAGGCGGCCGCGATAGCCAACGACGAGACGTCCGGCCTGGCGGCGGGTATCGTCGCCGAGGACCCGGTCGCGGCGGCCGTATTCCTCGGCGGCTACGCGGGCACGGGCGCCTTCTGGAACGCCACGACCAGGCTGCTCGACGGGTTCAAGCTGCTCCAGGTGCCCGAGACCGGGATCAACATCGACGCGGTGCCCGGTCCCCGCGGGCCGGTGACCTTCCGGGACCTGGCGCTGCGCCAGTTCGTCGTCACGCCGGAGTGAGCCGCGCCGGGCAATCGCAGGCTGCCGCCAGGCACGCGCCGCGTCCTGGATAGCGTCATCGATGTTGGCACGTCGAAGCCGTGCGCGCTTGGTCACGGGTTCCGATCTTGATGCGGATTCTGCTGCGCGAGGGTCCATTCTGTGCCGATACTCTGCATGTGGTGGGCGAGGACTTTGCGGCACTGTTGGCGGCCGCTCAAGGCGGCAGCCACGACGCGTTCGCGGTCCTGTGGCGGGACGCGAACCCGGCGTTGCTGCGCTACCTCCGGGTGGTCGCCGCGGACGGCGCGGAGGACATCGCCGCGGAGACCTGGGTTCAGGTGGTCAGGGGACTGCCCAGGTTCACCGGTGACGAGGGCGCCTGGCGGGCATGGCTGTTCACCACCGCGCGCAGGCGCCTGCTCGACCAGGCCAGGCTCCGCAAGCGGCATCCCGCCGAACCGCTCGACGAGATCAGCGCGACGGAGGTGCCGCGCACGGCCGGCGCGGACCAGATAGCGATGGAGAACATCGCGACCGAGTCGGCGCTGGCGCTGCTTGCCCGGCTGCCGGAGCAGCAAGCCGAAGTGATCTTGCTCCGGGTCGTCGCCGGGCTTGACACCGAGGTGGTGGCGGACATGCTCGGCCGGTCGCCTGGTGCCGTCCGGGTGGCGGCGCACCGTGGCCTCCGCAAGCTCGCGACGCTGCTATCGGGGGCAGGTGTAACGCTTTGACCGGGTACGGCGTTCCAGACGATGACATGCCAGACAGCGTCCCGCCCTTCGGCTGGGGTCCCGCAGCGTTCGACGAATGGGACCTCGATACCCTGCTGTCCGGTGAGGCGGCCGACCCGCCGCCAGCGCTGCGCCAGGTCGCGGACGCCCTCTCCGCGCTGCGTGCGGCGCCGGCGCCAGCCGAACTGCGCGGCGAGGCGACGATCGTCGCCGAGTTCCGCGCGCTCGCCGAGTTCCGCGCGCCCGGGCCCGGCAGGGCACAGCGGACCGGCGGCCAGGCGCACACCCTCGTGCTGCCCGCGGTGCCCTGCGACGCCCGGCCCAGGCAGGGCGCACGGCACCGCAGCCGCCGTGGGGCCCGGCCGGTCAGCTGGCGGATGGGGATGCTCATGGGCGCCGCGGCCGCCGCGGTGATCGTGACGCTTGTCGCGTTCGCGGGCAGCCTGCCCGGTCCGATCAAGGATTTCACGCACACGACCTCGTCGTCGTCGGCGGCGCGCCCCACCGTGAACGGATCCGGGTCGCAGAGCGTCACGGCCAGGTCCGCCTCTCCCGTGGCTGTTGCCCCGAGTCATCCGGCGGCCAGGCATCCCGATGTGGCCCCGTCGCCGGCCGGCGGCACGCTGTGCCGCGAATATTTCGGCCGCCTCTGGCACCTGGCTCCCCGCGCCGGATGGAGCGCGGAGTCCGCCATCTTCCGGCAGCTGAGCAGCATGGCCGGCGGCCCGGCGAACGTACGCAGGTACTGTGCCCGGTACCTGGACGGCATGTCCCCGCACGGGTACCCGTGGAGTTCCGGCGGCATCGCCCCGGATCAGGGCGGGCAAGGCAGCACCAACCCCGGCCCCGGGGGCCAGGGCAACGACGGGAACGGCCAGCCGGGCGCTCCCTCGCCGCCGCCCACGCCCGCGCAACCGGGCGCTTAGACAGCCGGGTTACTCCGTCAGCGCCTCGACGATCGCCGAGCAGGCCAGCTCGAAAGCGGCCTGCTGGTCCTGCGTGAGCCGGTCGAAGATCAGCGCGCGGACCGCCGCCACGTGCCCGGGAGCTGCCGACTCGATAGCGCTGGCGCCGGCTTCAGTGAGCGTCACGAAGGCGCCTCTCCCGTCTGCCTCGCATTCCTGCCTGGTGATAAGCATGCGGCGCTGCATGCGGCTGAGCTGATGGGACAGGCGGCTCTGCTCCCAGTTCAGCGCCTCACAGATCTGGAACGGGCGGCACCGCTGCTGCGGCGCCTCGCTGAGCTGCACGAGCACCTCGTATTCTGGCAGGGTGAGCCCGGAGTCCTGCTGCAGCTGGCGGTTGAGCCGCGCCGGCAGCAGCGAGTTCAGCCGCAGGTAGGTGCGCCACGCCCGCTGTTCGTCCGCGGTGAGCCACATACCGGTCATGGGGCCCAGCATATGAGGAATCATCTAACTTGCCAGGGCGGCCGAGAGGCGGCCGGATCGGCGGAATAGGTTTCACCGGATGATGGCGCGGTCCCGACCACAGCGCGGGCACCGCGTCTATGGCCTCCGCGATCTGGTAGGCCGCTTGCTCGTAGTTGACCCGCCAGCCCACGAAATCGGGCCAGGCATCGGCTGGATCGCGGGTCATCCGGAAGCCGACGTCGTGCAACCGCCCCACGGCGTCAAGGAACTCCTCGAAGGTCAGGGTGATCACCGCATCCGGGCTGGCCTCGTCCTGCACGGCGAAGCCCATCGCCCGCGCGACGCGGCGGAAGCACTGGAACCCGCCGCGCAGGCACAGCCTGGCCGGCACGGTCGGCGCATCCTCCGGGGCGAGCGCGAGGATGAGCGCCGCCGAGTCAAGCACCGAGAGCAGCGAGGTCACCCAGGAGGAGAGGCCGCCCGGCGAGCGGAACCTGACGAGCGGCAGGTAGGTACTGTGGCTTTCCGCGATGTCCGCGGCCCATCGTTCCCAGTTCATGTACAGCTCGGGCAGCGTGTTGAGCGTCGAAACGCCAGTACCGAGCGCGTAGTGGGTGCGTGACAGCAGTTCCGGTCCCCAGGCTGGCACGCCGCCCCGCGCGTTGAGCAGCGTCACCTCGGTCTCCCGTCGGTTGAACGCGGCATACAGCGTCGGCAGGTAGCCGATTTGCAGCGCCACGATCACCAGCCCGGAGCCGGCGGCGAGGAAGACGATCACGGCCGGTGCCGCGCCCTGCGGCTCGGCGAAGCCGAGCGTGAAGATGGACGAGCCGGCGTCGATGAAGGCGGACGCGATGCCGCGGCTGGTCAGCGGCCACAGCAGGAGCGTGTAACCGACGAAGACGATAGCCAGCCAGGCCAGGAGCTGCGTCACCAGGATGGCCGCCGCCTGGGTGGCGAGCATCCGGTCCCTGCGGCGGAAATCGGTGACCGGCCGCATCAGGAGCCGATAGACGGCGATGATCACCCGGTCCACCCAGCGGGTCAGCCAGGAGCCGACCGGCCTGGGCACGATCAGCGTGCCGATCACGCTGATCCAGCCGGTGAGCAGCAGCAATATGCCGCAGGCCGCGGCGGCCCACCGGCCGGCGAGCGGTACGATCATGCGCCCGATCGTACGGGCTGCGATGGGATGGCGTGGCTCCCTGGCAGTTCACATAGAACTTGAAATTACAGTCCCGCGCAATTATCGATACCACGCGGCAACAAGCCAGAACGCGCCTAACGGCGGCTATCGCGTCGATCACCTGCAGGCGCTGTAGCGAAGCTCCACGTCGCGGCCGTGAGCGCTTTGCTCCTGGTGCTGCAGGTCGGTGGGCGGGTTGTGCCAGGATGCTGCTATGTCTGCGGCGCCGTTGACCGGGCAGGTGGCTGTTGTGACGGGCGCGAGCCGCGGGATCGGCAAGGCGATCGCGGTTCATCTCGCCTCGCAGGGCGCGGCGACGGCCGGGATCGCGCGGGCGGGCCCGGATCTGGCGGCGCTGGGGAGGGCGGCTGACGGGTCAGCCGGCCGCCTTGTCCCCTTCGCGGCGGATGTGACGTCGGCCGGGGAGGTAGAGGCCGCTTTCGCCCGCGTTGACGCTGACCTCGGGACGCCGCAGCTGGTGGTCGCCTGCGCCGGGACGGCGGATGTCCTGGGGCCGCTGTGGCTGGCTGATCCGCAGCAGTGGTGGCAGGCCGTCGCGGTGGACCTGCGCGGCACGATGCTGACCGCGCAATGCGCGGTACGGCGGATGCTGGCCGCTGGCCGCGGCAGGCTTGTCACGATCTACGGCAACCTCGGCGACCGGCAGCAGGGCTATGTCTCGGCATTCGCCGTCGCCAAGGCCGGCGTGGCCCGGCTGACCGAGTCGCTGGCCTGCGAACTGGCCGGGACTGAGGTTCGCGTGCTCGGCGTCCACCCCGGGTTCGTGCGCACCGCGATGACCGAGCAGCTGGCCTGGGGAGAGCAGGGCCGGGCCTGGCTGCCCGGCTTCGGCGAAACGGCAGAGCGGCGATGGGCTGACGCGCAGCCCGCCGCCGGCCTCATTACCGCCATCGCGCTGGGTGCGGCCGACCAGCTCACCGGCCGGATCCTGCACCCGGACGACGACCTCAGCGCCCTGACCGCACAATGCCAGTCCCAGCCCGACCGACGCCGGCTCCGCCTCGACCTGAGCTGACAGCGACAGTGCCGGCGAACTGGTTTCGGCTGGCCGCGTCGGAGACTCGCGCGCTGTGCCTGCGCCGGCGCTGGTCGCGAAGCGTGATCAAACATCTGGCCGACATGCCGCCGGATCGCCGACTGGCGCGGAGAACAATCCGTGATCCATGGTGTACTGGTGCGCGCAGATCCTCCGATTCGGCAGATTCGGCCCGGTGAGCGGATCACCGCATTCACCATCCGGCACAACAAACGAGGCCGGCCGGACAAGTGGAGTTACGACGCCGATGCCGAGCACGCCCGCCACCTCGAACGCCCACCCCCAGCCCGAACCACAGACCGTCCTCCCCGAAGCCACATGACAGCAGGGTCTGTCACAAGACCCAGTCAGGAACTTGTGAGGGGCTGCACTAGTCTTCCGCTGCCGGTGCACCAG
>DAHVAN010000354.1 GCA_027314595.1 Actinomycetota bacterium
CGGCACACGCGGCGGCCAGGACTCGTCGGGCCACGCCGGGCGCGGCCGCGGGTGAGGGACCGCGGTGTGCTCGCGCGGCTCCTGCCAGGCCTGCCGGGCGAACGGCCATCCGGCGCTGTCGCCGGGGCAGGCGTCGCGCTCGTAGCTGACCGGATGGAAGACGCCTGGTTCGAAGTCGTCGGAGTACGCGAACTCCCCGTGCTCGCCGCCCTGGCCGGCCGGGGGCGGGCCGCCGGAATCCCACTGACTCATGTGGCTCACCTTCGCGCGTGATCCTACGCTCGCATGCGAGTGAATGCGGTCGGAATGCGCGGCCCGGCAACCATTATCACGCGCCTGCGCCCGGCCCGGTTCACCACCGCGCCGGCTTCAGTAGCTCATTCCCATCGCCGCCCGCACCTCGCCGAGCGTGGCGTCCCCGATCGCGCGCGCGCGATCGCATCCCTCGCGCAGCACCTGGCGCGCGTACCCCGGGTCGCCGGCGAGCTCGGCCCGCCGCGCGCGGACCGGGGCGAACCGCTCGTTGACGGCCTCGGTGACGGCGGCCTTGAGCCTGGCCGCGCCCCCGCCGCCGATCTCGTCGGCCACCGCCACCGGGTCGCGGCCGGCGCACAGCGCCGCGAGCAGCACCAGCGAGGACACCTGCGGCCTGGCGGCCGGGTCGTAGCTGACATGGCTGATCGAGTCGGTCTTCGCGCCCCTGATCAGCCGCGCGGTCTGGTCGGCGGTCGCGCGCAGCGCGATCGCGTTGCCCCGGCTCTTGCTCATCTTCGCGCCGTCGGTGCCGAGCAGCAGCGGCGCGGCGGACAGCAGCGCGTCAGGAACGGGAAAGACCGGCCCGTACCGCTCGTTGAACCGCCGCGCCACCTGCCTGGTCAGTTCCACGTGCGGCAGCTGATCCTGCCCCACGGGCACCAGGTTCGCCTTGCAGAACAAGATGTCGGCCGCCTGGTGCACCGGGTAGGTGAACATCAGCCCGCTCACGCTGGACTGCCGCGAGTGCGCGATCTCGTCTTTCACGGTCGGGTTCCTGCTGAGCTCGGGCACCGAGACCAGGCTGAGGAACGGCAAGATCAGCTGGTTCAGGGCCGGCACCGCGCTGTGAGCGAATATCACCGAACGGTCCGGGGCGACTCCGATGGCGAGATAGTCCAGCACCTGCCCGATGGCGACCTCGCCGGGGCTTTCGGCCCTGTCGCGGTCGATGAGCACCTGATAGTCGGCGATGAGCACGAACAGCCCGGCGCCCGCGTCCTGCAGCCGCACCCGGTTCTGCAGTGTGCCGAAGTAGTGGCCAAGGTGCAGCGGGCCGGTGGGCCGGTCTCCGGTCAGGACCCGGAACTGGCTGGCGTCGCGGGCGATCATCTGCTCCAGCGCCGCCGAGCGGGTCATGGCGGCGGTGAGCGTCGCGGTCATGCGGGGTTCCTCCTTGCCGGCTGTGTCACGTCAAGGACGGCCCGCGGTCAGCGAAAAGGCCGCCCGTGGCGGACGGCCTGATAGCGCGTTGCGATGCGGCGGCCGTCCCTACCCGGGACGCCACCAGCCCGCGAACGCTGTGACGCGCATGCTCTCAGGGTAGCCGAACGCCCGCGGGCAGGACGTGAAAGGGTATCGGCATGGAGTACACGCATCTGGGCCGGTCCGGCCTGCTGGTGAGCCGGCTGTGCCTCGGGACGATGAACTTCGGGTCGCTGACCCCCGCCGGCGAAGCCCACGCGATCATGGACCACGCCCATGAGCTGGGCATCAACTTCTTCGACACCGCCAACACCTACGGCCGCGCGCAGAGCCCGCCCGGGCAGGTCGCCAGGAACGAGCAGTCGCACGCCGGGTGGACCGAGGAGATCCTCGGCGACTGGTTCGCGCTGGGCGGCGGCCGCCGCGAGCGCACCGTGCTGGCGACCAAGCTCTACGGCGACATGGGGACATGGCCGAACGAGGGCAAGCTGTCCGCGCTGAACATCCGCCGCGCCGCTGACGCCTCGCTGCGCCGCCTGCGCACCGACTACATCGACCTGTACCAGATGCACCACGTCGACCGCGGCACGCCGTGGGACGAGATCTGGCAGGCGATGGAGGTGCTCCTCGCGCAGGGCAAGATCCTGTACACGGGCTCGTCCAACTTCGCCGGCTGGCACATCGCGCAGGCCTGCGAGACCGCGACGGCGCGCGGGATGTGCGGGCTGGTCAGCGAGCAGTCGCTGTACAACCTGATGACCCGCGAGATCGAACTGGAGGTGCTGCCCGCCGCGATCGCCTACGGGGCGGGCGTCATCGCGTGGTCGCCGCTCGAGGGCGGGCTGCTCGGCGGAGTGCTCAAGGCCGAGCGCGAGGGGCGCCGCCGCCTCGCGGGGCGGGCCAAGGCGCTCGCCGAACGCAGCAGGGAGCGGATCGAGGCCTACGAGGTCCTGTGCGGCGAGCTCGGCGAGGAACCCGCGAACGTGGCGCTCGCCTGGCTGCTGCACCAGGACGGGGTGACCGCGCCGATCATCGGCCCGCGCACGCTCGCCCAGCTCGCCGGCGCGCAGCGGGCGCTGACGCTCGGACTCGGCGCGGACGTCCTGCGCGAGCTCGGCGGCATCTTCCCCGGCTACCGGCCAGCCCCGGAGCATTACGCCTGGTGACCTGGGTGCGGGCGGCGGCCGGCGGGCCGGCGGGTAAGCGCGAAGCGGGCTACTCTTCTTCCTCTTCGGTGTCCATGACGACGCTGATGCTGTCGTTGGCCAGCAGGAACGAGATGTCCTCCAGGCTCTTGGCGATCGAGAACAGCAGGTATGGCACCGCCGCCTGGGCGTCCCCGCTGAGCATCCCCGCAGCGACCCGGAGCTGCGGGCTGTAGTCGCCGCCGATGTCTTCCTGCAGCTCGTCGATCAGGCCCTCGTCGTCCATCTGTACATGCCTTCCGCTAGTACCCGGCTCGCCCAATCTAGGCTGGCTTGGGAATCTTAGTGCAGCGCGGCCATCGGGGTGAAAGAAGGCCCGGCGGGCTCGCGCCGAACCCGCCCGCCGCGGCCCGGTCGCGGCCGGAAACGACGAACGTGCCGGGCCCGGCGGGAGGTCGGGCCCGGCACGTCGCGGGTGGTGATGTCGCCGGTCTAGGAGGCGAAGTCCAGCAGCGGCTGCGCCCGCGACGGGTGGCGGAGCTTGGACAGCGACTGCTTCTCCAGCTGCCGGATCCGCTCGCGGGTCAGCCCGAGAGCGCGGCCGATCTCGTCCAGCGTGTGCGGGTTCCCGTCGTAGAGCCCGAACCGCATGGCCATGATGGTCGCCTCGCGGGGCGTCAGCGCGTCAAGCGCCGAGCGGAGCTGCTCGGCCATGAGCTGGCGATCGACCAGCTCGGAGGCCTCGGGAGCGTCCACGTCCTCGATCAGGTCGCCGATGGAGGTCTCGCCGTCCTCGCCGATGGTGGAGTCCAGCGAGATCGGCTGACGCGAGGTGCGCAGCAGCTCCTCGATCTGGTCCGGGGTCCGGTCAAGCTCGACGGCCAGCTCCTCCGGGGTGGGCTCGCGGCCGAGGCGCTGGTGCATGTCCCGCTCGACGCGGGACAGCTTGGACAGCATCTCGAGCACGTGCACCGGCAGCCGGATGGTGCGGGCCGAGTCCGCGAAGCCGCGCTGTATCGCCTGCCGGATCCACCACATGGCGTAGGTGGAGAACTTGTAGCCCTTCGTGTAGTCGAACTTCTCGACCGCGCGGATCAGGCCCAGGTTCCCTTCCTGCACCACGTCCAGCAGCGACAGCCCCCGGTCGCTGTACTTCTTGGCGACCGAGACGACCAGCCGCAGGTTCGCCTCGAGCATGTGCGCCTTGGCGCGCCGCCCGTCCTCGGCGACGAGCTCGAGGTCGCGACGGTAGTCGGGGTCGAGGTCCGGCTCGCTGTCCAGCTTGTGCTCGGCGAACAGCCCCGCCTCGATCCGCTTGGCCAGGTCGACCTCCTGCTCGGCGGTGAGCAGGCTGGTCCGGCCGATCGACTTGAGGTAGGTGTGCACCGAGTCGCCCATGGCGGGAGTCTGGTCGTCGAGGTCGACCCCGTCGGCGAACGCGGCGACGTCGGCCTCGATCGACGCGACGTCGTCGTCCACGAACTCCATGTCCGCGTCACCATCGCCGGCCGGCCGGCCCTCGCCCGTGGCGCCGGGATCGGCGCCGGCCTTCCTGGCCCGGCTCTTCCTGGCGGCCGTGGCCGTGGCGGAAGATCCTCCGCCGGGCGAGCCCTTGCCCGCCGGGCCGTTCACCGCGATCTCAGCGAGCCAGGCCTCACCGGGCCTGGCCGCGGCGGCGGTCTCTGTCTCCTCGTCGGCGAGCCTCACCCCGGCCTCGCTCAGCTCACGGAGAATGGACCGAGCCTCGGCGGGGGTCAGCCCCGCATGCCCAAACGCGGTCCGCAGGTCCGAAAGGGACAGGTGACCCTGGCTGCGACCGCGCTGGATCAGGTCGTCGACGCGAGTCGAGCTTGCTTCCTCATCGTGCGCCGGAGCGGCCATGGCGATCCGCGGCATGAGACACCTCCCTCCATCTGTCCACGTGCGCATGCGATGCGCCGTTCAACAACACGTCGTTCACAGTCCCAACATGGCTTACGGCTAGCCCGTCCCCGTTTTGACCGGTGCTTTCAACGGGCACTCTTAGTTAACGCTTCGCGCCGGAGATTGTTCCCGCTCGCGTTACGTTCCCGCCTTCTTCAGGGACGCGAGATCTGGCTTGCCGCTTGGGAGCACCGGGATGGCCTCCGTCAGCACCAGTTCGCTTGGAGAAGCGTAACGCGGCAGTCGCGCTCGTACGTGCGTACGCAGCAATTCTAGGCTAGGAGGGTTCGCGGGGTCCGCGGGGACCACCACCGCGGTGACCCGTTCGCCCCATTCGCGGTCCGGACGCCCGACCACGACCGCCTCGCGGACGCCTGGGCAGGCCGCGAGCGCGGCGGCGACCTCGCCGGGGACCACCTTGTGGCCGCCGGTGTTGATCACGTCGTCGGCGCGGCCGCGCACCACGACGTGCCCGTCCTCGACCGACCCCAGGTCGCAGGTCACGAACTCGCCGCGCAGGTCCGGCCCGCCGTGGTACCGGTTCATCAGCACCGGCCCGCTGATCCTCAGCAGCCCGTCCCCGCCCGCGCGCACCGACACCCCCTCCAGCGGCACCCCGTCGTACACGCACCCGCCGCAGGTCTCGCTCATCCCGTACGTGGTCACCGCCCGCACCCCGGCCGCGCGTGCCCGCTCGAGCAGCCCGGCATCCGCCGCCGCCCCGCCGACGAGCACGCACGAGTACGCCGCGAGCGCCGCCGCCCCGGCCGGCTCGCCGAGCAGCCGGGCAAGCTGGGTCGGCACGACCGACACGTGCGCGCATCCGGCCCCGGCCAGGGCACCGGGGCCGGCGGCAGGCGCCACCGCCGGTTCGGTGCCGGCGGCCAGCGACCGGACGAGGACCTGCAGCCCCGCCACATGCGTGACCGGAAGGCAGCACAGCCACCGCTCGCCCGGCCGCGCGCCGATCCGGGCCAGCGACGCCCGCGCCGAGTGCAGCAGCGCCGCCGCGCTGAGCTCCACGCCCTTAGGGTCCCCGGTGGATCCGGAGGTGCCGATGATGACCGCCGTGCCGGCCGCTGTCTTCCTTCCGCCGCGGCGGGCGGTGGCTTGCCCGTCCGGCTCCACTACCACCTCAGGGCCGAAGGCGCTGATAAGCCGCCGCAGCCGCGGCGCCGGGAGCCCTGCGTCCAGCGGCAGGATGGCCGGCCCGGTGCCGTCGAGCGCCGACGACAGGTGTTCGGTCAGCCGGGCCGCGCCGGCCACGCCGTCGACCAGTACCGCGTGCAGGGAGCGCCTATCCACGACCGTAAGGTTAGATCCCGGATCGATGGAGGTTTACCAGTGACGGCAGCGGTCTGGTCCGGAGCCAGGCAGGGAATACCCCGACGGCTGGCGCGACGCGGCGGGCGGCGTCGCGAAGACCGCGATCAGCCGGCCCCGAGCGCGCGACCCGTCCAGGCCGCGCCCTCCCGACGCCCCGCCGCGCCACTCCCGCCACTCCCGCCACTGACCTGCGGGGGTTCTCGTTCGGGCGGAATCTTTGTGTGTAGTTTGACCCCCGGCAGGGGGTCACACTACACACAAAGTCTGGAAGGGTTGCCTGGAGCGTGCCGGTGAGTGACGTGTGTGACCTCCGGGACTTGCTGGGCACGCTGCGGGCGTTCGCGATCCCGATGCGGACCAAGTTCCGCGGGATCACCGTCCGCGAGGGCGCGCTGATCGAGGGACCGGCCGGGTGGGGGGAGTTCTCCCCGTTCCCCGAGTACGGGCCGCGCGAGTCGGCGCGGTGGCTGGCCAGCGCCATCGAGTCGGCGACGGTGCCGTGGCCGGAGCCAGTCAGGGACCGGATCCCGGTGAACGTGACCGTGCCCGCCGTCGGGCCCGAACGCGCGCGCCAGATCGTCGCCGGCTCGGGCTGCCGGACGGCCAAGGTCAAGGTGGCCGAGAAGGGCCGGGCCGAGTCCGAGGACGCCGAGCGCGTCGCGGCCGTCCGCGACGCGCTCGGCCCCGGCGGGCGGATCCGGGTCGACGCCAACGGCGGATGGAGCGTGGCTGCCGCGGCGCGGATGCTCCGGCGGCTCGGCGCGTACTCCCTCGAGTACGCCGAACAGCCCTGCGCCACCCTGGAGGAGCTCGCCGAGCTTCGCCGGCTTGTCGACATCCCGGTGGCGGCGGACGAGTCGATCCGCAAGGCCGAGGACCCGCTGCGGGTCCGCGCCGCGGGCGCGGCCGACATCGTCATGGTCAAGGCGCAGCCCCTCGGCGGCGTGCGCGCGGCGCTGCGGGTGGCGGACGCGTGCGGGCTGCCGGTCGTGGTGTCGAGCGCGGTCGACACCTCGGTGGGCCTGGCCGCCGGCCTGGCCCTGGCCGCGGCGCTGCCCGAACTGCCGTACGCGTGCGGCCTGGCCACGATGTCGCTGCTGGCCGGCGACGTGACCGCGGCGCCGCTGGCGGAAAGCGGCGGTGAACTGCCGGTGCGCAGGCCGGCCGTCGACCCGGCCGAGCTCGCGCGGTGGGAGGCTGACCCCGAGCCATGGCGGCGGCGGGCGCTCGCGGCCGCCGCCTACCTTGACCCGGGAGCGGGAGCGGAGGACCGCGCGTGATAACAGCAAGAAGCGTCCGGGCGCCCTGGGCGGCGCGCCGGTGAACCCGGCTACGGCTTTCGGCGCCGTCTTCGCTGACGAACTCGCCCGGTGCGGGCTCCGCGAGGTCGTGGTCGCGCCCGGCTCACGGTCCACGCCGATGGCGATGGCGTTCTACGAGCTCGAGCGGGGCGCCGGCCGGGTGCGGCTGCACGTGCGGATCGACGAGCGGTCCGCGGCGTTCACCGCGCTCGGCCTGGCGAAGGCGAGCCGCCGGCCGGTCGCGGTGCTGTGCACGTCGGGCACGGCGGCGGCGAACTTCCACCCGGCGGTCATCGAGGCCGACGAGTCGGGCGTCCCGCTGCTCGTGCTCACCGCGGACCGGCCGCCCGAGCTGCGCGCGGCCGGCGCCAGCCAGACGGTCGACCAGGTCAAGCTGTACGGGGGAGCGGTCCGCTGGTACGCGGAGGCGGAGGCGCCCCAGCGCAGGCCGGGCGCCGTCGGCTACTGGCGGTCGCTGGCCTGCCAGGCGTGGGCGCACGCGGCGGGCGAGACCGGGACCTTTCCTGGCCCGGTCCACCTGAACCTGCCGTTCCGCGGCCCCCTCGTCCCCGATGACGACGACGGCTGGCCCGAGCCCCTCGACGGGCGGCCCGGCGGCGCTGCGTGGACGCGGGCCGCCGCGGCGGCCCGCGTGCCGGGGGCACTGGACCTGCAGTGGGCCGAGCGCGGGCTCGTGGTCTGCGGGGACGGGGACTACGACGCGGAGCCGCTGCTCGAGCTCGCCGAGCTCGCCGGGTGGCCGGTGCTGGCCGAGCCGTCGTCGGGGGCGCGGCGCGGCCCGAACGCGCTGCCCGGGTACCAGTACCTGCTCGCGTCGGGCGCGTTCATGGCCGCGCACCGCCCCGGCGTGATCGTGTCCGCGGGCCGGCCCGGGCTCTCCAGGCCGCAGTCGGCGCTGCTCGGCCTGGCCCGCCCGGCAGGCGCGGGCGGGCCGGGCGGCGAGCCGGTCCGGCACGTCGTCCTCGCGCGGGGGCCGGGCCG
>DAHVAN010000359.1 GCA_027314595.1 Actinomycetota bacterium
GACACCACGACGCTGCGGGCTCTGCTTGAGCGCCGGCGTCTTGTTCTTCGACACCTTGTCCTGGCGGCCCTTCCGGACCAGCTGCTGGATCGTGGGCAACCGAGTCTCCGTCTTTCCGTCGTGTTCCTATGTCAAGCTTGCGTGCTCGCCGCGTGCTCACCCGAAACCGGGGGCGCCGCAAACGAGACCGGGAAATCGCCGGTTTCCCGCCGTTTCACACCCGTTTGACCTGCGATTTTTCTCTCCCCTCCGACCCCCGAGGTCGGGTGTGTCGCACTCGACCTTCGGCCGACGGCTAACACCGTCTCGGAGTCAGCAGTCCACAACTTCCTGGACTGCGGAGGGGAGAAAGTCCACACGGCCAGCCGCGCAGCCACCCGCATCCGGCCCGATGGACCAACGTCTCGCTGACTGCTGGCACGCAGGTACCCGCAACGGTCACGGGCACGAATGTAAAAGGTACCACCCGTATGCCCGCCGGCCAAATCGTGCTTGGCCGTCTCGCACGGCCTTCCGTGAGCGAGTCTACCCGGCTGTCGCGGCGTGCGGCGGTAAGCCGGAGACGGCGGGCGGCCGGCCCCGTTACCGGGAACCGGCCGCCCGCCGCGCGAAACCTCGGAACCTACCTGTTGTAGGAGCCGAAGTCGTACTCCTCAAGAGGCACCGCCTCGCCCGAGCCCTGGCCGAAGGCGTAGGTCTCCGCCTCCTGGTAGGCCGCCGCCGGGTAGGCGGACGAGCGCGCGTCGTCGGTGGGCTCGACCCGGATGTTCCGGTACACCTGCATGCCGGTGCCGGCCGGGATCAGCTTGCCGATGATCACGTTCTCCTTCAGGCCAAGCAGCGAGTCCGACTTGGCGTGGATCGCCGCGTCGGTGAGCACCCGCGTCGTCTCCTGGAAGGAGGCCGCCGACAGCCACGACTCGGTGGCCAGCGACGCCTTGGTGATACCCATGAGCGTCGCGCGGCCAGAGGCCGGGGTGCCGCCGTCGTTCACCACGGCGCGGTTGATCTCCTCGAACCGCGGCCGCTCCACGAGCTCGCCGGGGAGCAGTTCGGTGTCGCCGGACTCCAGGACGTTCACCCGCTTGAGCATCTGGCGGATGATGATCTCGATGTGCTTGTCGTGGATCGACACGCCCTGCGAGCGGTACACCTCCTGCACCTCGTGCACCAGGTGCTGCTGGACCGCGCGCGAGCCGAGGATGCGCAGCACCTCGTGCGGGTTCACGGCACCGGCGATGAGCTGCTGGCCCACCGTGACGTGCCCGCCGTCGGCGACGAGCAGCCGGGACCGCATCGGGACCTGGTAGGCGACCTCTTCGGCACCGTCGTCGGGGACGACGATGATCTTCCTGGTCTTCTCCGTCTCCTCGACCTTGACCCGGCCCTCGACCTCGCTGATCGGGGCCATGCCCTTGGGGATGCGGGCCTCGAACAGCTCCTGGATACGCGGCAGGCCGTGCGTGATGTCCGCGCCGGCCACACCACCGGTGTGGAAGGTGCGCATCGTCAGCTGCGTGCCGGGCTCGCCGATGGACTGCGCCGCGACGATGCCGACCGCCTCGCCGACGTCCACCCGCTTGCCCGAGGCGAGCGAGCGGCCGTAGCACTTGGCGCAGACACCGATCTTCGCCTCGCAGACCAGGACGTTGTGCACCCGGACCGCCTCGACGCCCGCCTCGACCATGCGGTCGATCATCGACTCGGTGGTGTCCTCCCCGGCCTTGACCAGGACGGTGCCGTCCACCTCGACGTCCTCGGCGATGGTGCGTCCGGTGCCGGTGTTCTCGATGTTCGGCAGCTTGCGCATGGTGCCGTCGGGGCCCCGCTCGGCGATCTGCATCACGAACCGGCGGTCCGTGCCGCAGTCCTCCTCGCGGACGATGACGTCCTGTGCCACGTCGACGAGACGCCGGGTGAGGTACCCGGAGTCGGCGGTGCGCAGCGCGGTGTCGGCAAGGCCCTTGCGGGCACCGTGGGTGGAGATGAAGTACTCGAGCACGGTCAGGCCCTCGCGGAACGAGGACTTGATCGGCCGCGGGATCGTCTCGCCCTTCGGGTTCGACACCAAACCTCGCATGCCGGCGATCTGCCGCACCTGCATCGGGTTGCCGCGGGCGCCGGACTGGACCATCATCCACACCGGGTTGGTGCTGGGGAACGCGTTCTCCATGTCCTGGGCGACCTCGGCGGTCGCGTGCGTCCAGATCTCGATGAGCTCCTGACGGCGCTCGTCATCGGTGATCAGGCCGCGCTCGTACTCACGCTGCACCTTGTCGGCACGCTTCTCGTAGTTCTCCAGGATCTGCGCCTTGTTCGGCGGCGCGACCACGTCCTCGATCCCGATCGTCACCCCGGCCCTGGTCGCCCAGTGGAAGCCGGCGTCCTTCAGGTTGTCCAGGGCCTGGGCCACCTGAACCTTCGGGTACTGCTCGGCGAGCGCGTTGACGATGCCGGTGAGCTGCTTCTTGCCCACCTCGTAGTTGACGAACGGGAAGTCGGCGGGCAGCGCCTCGTTGAAGATGCACCGGCCGAGGGTGGTCTGAAGCCGCAGCGGAGCGCCGGCGCGCCAGTCCTCGGGAAGGTCGAAGTCCCGCGGCGGCACGACGTTCTCCAGCCGGATGCTGACCCGCGCCTGCAGGTCGAGCTCGCCCCTGTCGTAGGCCATCAGCGCCTCGGACAGGCCGGCGAACGCCCGGCCCTCGCCGATCACGCCATCGTCCTGCCTGGTCAGGCAGAACAGGCCGATCACCATGTCCTGGGTGGGCATGGTCACCGGCTTGCCGTCGGCCGGCTTGAGGATGTTGTTCGTGGACAGCATCAGGATCCGCGCCTCGGCCTGCGCCTCGGCGGACAGCGGCAGGTGCACCGCCATCTGGTCGCCGTCGAAGTCCGCGTTGAACGCGGTGCAGACCAGCGGGTGGATCTGGATCGCCTTGCCCTCGACGAGCTGCGGCTCGAAGGCCTGGATGCCGAGGCGGTGCAGCGTCGGCGCCCGGTTGAGCAGCACCGGGTGCTCGGTGATGACCTCCTCGAGCACGTCCCACACCACAGGGCGGGCGCGCTCGACCATCCGCTTGGCGGACTTGATGTTCTGCGCGTGGTTCAGGTCGACGAGGCGCTTCATCACGAACGGCTTGAACAGCTCCAGCGCCATCTGCTTGGGCAGGCCGCACTGGTGCAGCTTCAGCTGCGGACCCACGACGATCACCGACCGGCCCGAGTAGTCCACGCGCTTGCCGAGCAGGTTCTGGCGGAACCGGCCCTGCTTGCCCTTGAGCATGTCGCTCAGCGACTTCAGCGGGCGGTTGCCTGGCCCGGTGACCGGACGGCCGCGGCGGCCGTTGTCGAACAGGCTGTCCACGGCCTCC
>DAHVAN010000361.1 GCA_027314595.1 Actinomycetota bacterium
CACATCAACCGGATCTTCGCCAAAACCGGATCGGCCAACCGCACTGCCGCGATCCGCTACGCCCGCGACCACCATCTCGGATAGCGGCCCCCGGACCCGGCTCGCGACGACCGCCCCGCCACATGAACTCCGCGCACCGCTCCCCGGCCCCCGCCATGACTGCTATTCGGCAGATCCGGGGGCGTTGCTGTCAACTCCAGCTGGTCCAGGTCCAATCGGCCCGCCAGGCCCGGCGGGAGGACCGCCCGCAGCTGGGACGCCATGTTCTCGGGCACGCCGAAGATCCGGCGGAACACCGAGTCGTGCGGAGTGCCCGCGTGCCCGCGAGCTTCGTCGACGAAGCGCTGAAGGAGTGGGCTCATCGAGCAGGAACTCGAATCGGGGCAGGTATGCCTCCATCTCCTTCTTGGCGTCGGGGCTCACGCACCGTAATGTCCGATCAGTGGTGCTGCGGCTGGCCCGGGAGAATGAGTCATGGGGATATTCAACTTCTACAGGCGACTATGTCGGGGCATGTTGGTTCTCGTACTCGACGAGCCCTTCGATTCTGTACAGGAGACTACTGTAGATACCGGACTAGACGGGCCTGCGGATAATGGTGTTGCGGTACCAACCGACAGGGCCGCGAGATCGCAGCCATAACGAGGTAGGTTGTCTTGAAGTTCCGTCTTCTCGGCCCCGTAGAGGTTCTCGTGGCCGGCCAACCTCTCAATCTCGCAAAAAAGCAGAGCGATGTGCTGGCCGCGCTGCTTATCGACGCTGGTCAGCCCATACCGCTATATGAACTCGCCACCCGAGTCTGGGAAATCCCGCCTCCCGCGGCGAACAGCGCGCTATACGCGCACCTCTCGCGGATACGCCGGGTGCTGACCGATGACGAGGTAAACCTCACCAAGACAAGCCGGGGCTATGCCATCCACGTTCCGCAGGATCGGGTCGATGTCTTCCAATTCCAGCAGCTGATCGAGGAGGGCACCAGGCCGGGGATCGACGATAGGACGGGCGCGGCATTGCTGCGGCAGGCGCTTGATCTGTGGGCCGCGACCCCGCTGACCGGCATGTTGAGCATCTGGGCGGCGGGCGTGCGGGAGTCGCTCGAGCAGCAGCGAATCACCGCCGCGACGCTCTGGGCCCGGGCGCAGATCCGGCTTGGCCTGCCGGGATCGGTCGCGACCGAGCTATCGCTGCTGCTCGCCTCGCGACCGCTTGTCGAACCGCTGGCCGCTGAGCTGATGCGAGCGCTGCGCGCCTGCGGCCGGAGCGCCGAGGCGCTCGAATGGTTCGCCCGCACGCGCGGGCACCTCATCGAGAAGCTCGGCACGGAACCAGGTCAGGAACTCCGCGAGCTGCACGTGGCGATCCTGCGCGGTGTCCCCGAGGCCGGGCAGGAACACGATTACACCGTGATCAGGCGGCACTCCGCCGCCGTCCCCGCGCAGCTGCCGGCTTACGCCACCGATTTCACCGGGCGCCATGAGTACCTCCGCGAGCTTGACGACCTGCTCTCCGTGACCGAGGCAAGGACGATCGTGATCTGCGGTACCGCCGGCGTGGGCAAGACCACACTGGCGGCGCACTGGGCTCAGCGGTCCAAGGAGCGTTTCCCCGACGGCCAGCTTCACGTCAACCTGCACGGCTTCTCCGGTCAGGAGCCGATGAAGCCGGCCGAGGCGCTCACCCGGTTCCTGCATTCCCTTGGCATACCGCCGGGTGAGGTGCCGGCCAACGTGGACGAGGCGTCCGCGCTGTTCCGGTCGCTGCTTGTGGACAAGAGGGTCCTGATCCTGCTGGACAACGCGGTCTCCGCGGACCAGATCCGCCCCCTGCTGCCCGGGGCGGCGGACTGCCTGGTCCTGATCACCAGCAGGAACCGGCTGAGCAGGCTCGTCGCCCATGACGGGGCCCGCAGGATCAGCCTCGACGTGCTGCCCATGGAGGATGCCGTCGCGCTGCTCGACAAGCTGCTCGGCGCCCGCAGTGTCGCCGAGGCCGTCGCGATCTCTGATCTCGCCCAGGCGTGCGCGCGTCTGCCGTTGGCGCTGCGGATCGCCGCCGCCGCCATCGCCGACCGGCCCCATCAGCGCGTCACCGACTTCGTCCATGCGCTCGCCGACGGCGACCCACTCGACGTGCTCTCCGTCACCGACGATCAGCAGGCGGCGGTGCGCACCGCCTTCGACGTCTCCTATCAGGCGCTGCCCGAGGAGACGAAGCGACTGTTCTGCATGATCGGCGCGTTTCCCGGGGCCGACTTCACCATCGCCGCGGTCGCCGCCCTGGCCGACATCGACGTGACCCCGGCGGGCCGGATTCTTGACCAGCTCGCGGCGATGCACATGATCGAGCAGACCTCGCACCAGCGGTACGCGTTCCACGACCTCCTCCGGTCGTACGCGGGAAAACGCTGCCAAGCGCACATCGCCGAGGCCGAACGGCTCGCGGGCCTGCGGCGGCTATGCGGCTACTACCTGGCGATGACCGACGCGGGCGCCAGGCAGGTGAGCCCCCAGATGTTCCGGCTCGAGGTGGCGAGCGCCCTGGCGCATCGCGGCGAGCCCGCCTTCGCGGATCCGCGCGAGGCGGTGGAGTGGCTGGACAGCGAGCGGGAGAACCTGGTCGCGGTCACCCAGGTCGCCGAGCGTGAGCGACTGCACCCGCTGGCCTGGCTGATCGCCGATAGCCTGCGCGGCTACCTTGACCTGCGACAGAACAAGCCGGACTGGCTGGCGATCGCGGAATCCGGCCTGGCCGCGGCGACCGACGCCGGCCACCTAGCCGGGCAGGCGGCCGCGCACCACAACCTCGCCCTGGTCTGCCGGAGCGCGGGCCAGTTCGAGCGGGCCTTCAACCACTTGGCCCAGGCGCGCACGCTCAGCCGCGAGGCGGGCTGGACCGAGGGTCACACCGCCGCCCTGTGCAATCTCGGCATCCTGTACGCGCACCAGGGCCGGATGCGGGAGGCCATCGAGCACTACGGCCAGGCCCTTGACGCCAACAGGAGGACGCACAAGCTCGCGGGCATCGCGGTCAACCTCGGCAACCTGGCCGAAGCCTACCGCCAGATGAACGAGCTTCCCCATGCGATGGCACTGACCACCGAGGCGCTGTCGCTGTACACCGAGATCGATGCGCCCACCGGGTGCGGCATAGCGCTGGTCAACCTGGGCGGCATGCATCAGGAGCTCGGCGATTCCGAACTGGCCCTAAGCTACGTCGAGCGTGGTCTCGCGATTCACCGCAAGCTCAGCGACCTGCACCATGAAGCGGAAGCGCTGAGCGAGCTGAGCCGGGTGCACTGCGCGGTCGGCCGTCCGGACGCGGCCGTGTCCGCGGCCAAGGCGGCACTTGAGATCAACGAGACCCAAGGCAACCGGAGCCTGGAAGCGGACGCCAGGAACTCGCTGGCCGCGGCCCTGGCCGCCCTCGGCCACACACAGGACGCGATCAAGCATTACAAGCGGGCGCTGGCGGTGTCCGCCGCCGCGGGTGCGCTTTACTACGAGATCGTCGCGTCGATTGGCCTCGCCTGCCTGCTCGCCGCGACCGGAGAGACCGTCCAGGCGGAAACGCTGGCACAGCGAGCGGTGAAGTGCGCACACGAGGCCGGCTACCGAGGCCAGGAGAACGAGGCGCTCGCCCTGCTCGGCCCGGCGGCGCTAGCGTGACCGCTCCCTCCCGCGGATCCCCTGCGGGCCGCAGTCACCACGGTTCGTTCTGAAGATCCGGGATCTTGATCTTGAACGGGCCGTGGTGACTCCCGCAGCCGAACGGCTGGGTGTCGGGCGTGAAGAACGTACAAGACGCGCGCGATCGCCAGGGGCACAGTAGGGGCAGCCGTAGCGGGCCGCGGGCATCGCGCGCACGCGCAGCGGCTCTTGGCGAAACGGAGGATCTCCCGATGGATCAGGCTCGCTCTTCTGCCGATGAGCGCACCCGCACGGCGCTGTCGGTGGGCCAGGAGCAGCTCTACTTTCTTGAGCAGATGCTGCCCGGGCGGCCGACCTACAACGTCCCGCTGCTCCACCGGGTGACCGGGCCACTCGACCTTGAGGCGCTGCGGGAGAGCCTGACCGCGAGCGTGCGCAGGCACGAGTCGCTGCGCACCAGCTTCGGCTCCGCGGACGGCACGCCCTACGCGCGCGTCGCCCCGGCGGCGGACGTGGAGCTGCCGGTCACCGACCTGAGCGCCGTGCCCGCGGCGGACCGGGACGCCGCGGCCAGGGAGGCCGTCGCCGCCCACGTCCTCGCCCCGTTCAACCTCGAGGTCGGCCCGCTGTACCGCTTCGCGGTGTTCACGCTCGCGCCGGACGAGCACATCATCTCCCGCGTGCTGCACCACTCGGTGACCGACGGCTGGTCGGCCGCCACGCTCAACGCCGAGCTCGTCGCCGACTATGCCGCCCTGCTTCGGGGGGATGCGCCGGGCGTCGAGGCGCCCGCGACGCGGTACGCCGACTTTGCCGCCAACCAGCGGGCCCTGCTCGACGGCAAGGGCCTTGACGACCAGCTCGCGTACTGGGAAGAGCAGCTGCGCGGGCTTGGTCCGCTTGACCTGCCGGGCGACCGGCCGCGGCCGGTGGAGCCCACCTCGGCAGGCGACGCGGTCGTCGTCGAGCTTCCCCCCGGCCTCGTGCGCCAGGCCAAGCAACTCGCCGGGGACGAGGGCCGGTCGCTGTTCATGATCTTGACCGCCGCCCTGGTCACCCTGCTGGCCCGCTACACCGGCAGCGAGGACATCGCGATCGGCGCGGCCGCGCCCGGGCGGACGGACCCGGATCTCGAAGGCGTCGTCGGCTACTTCACCAACATGGTCGTGCTGCGCGCCGACGTGTCCGGCGACCCGTCCTTCCGCGCGCTGCTCGGCCGGATCGCCGACGTCACCATGGACGCGTTCGACCATCAGGACGTGCCCTTCGAGCGGGTCGTCGACCGCCTGCGGCCGGTGCGCGACCCCGGCCGTAACCCGCTCTTCGGCGTCTGCGCGCAGCTGCTTGACGACCACAACTCGGGGAGCGGCCTCGAGCTCGCCGGGGCCCGCACGACCCCGGTCGAACCCCCCGTCGGGGGCGCGCGCTTCGACCTCGCGCTGAACTTCGTTGAGTCACCCGGCGGGCTGCTGCTGCGGATCGAGTACTCGAGCGACCTGTTCGACCGGTGGCGGATCGAGGCGCTCGCGGGCCATATGGAACAGGTTCTCGCCGGTGCCGTCGCGGATCCTGGGCGATCGGTACGCGAGCTACCGCTCATGGGCGAGGCCGAGCGCGACCGAGTGCTCGGCGCGGGCCGAGGGCGGCCGCTTGAGCTCGGCGACGAGCCGGTGCACACCGTGATCGCGCGCCGCGCGGCGGCCCAGCCCGGTCACGTCGCGGCGGTATTCGAGGGTCGCGAACTGACCTACGCGGAGTTGGACAGCAGGGCAGACACGGTCGCCCGTTTCCTGCGCCGCCGCGGCGTGGCCCACGGAGAGATCGTCGCCGTGGCCATGGAGCGGGACACCGACGCGCTGGTCACGCTGCTCGGCGTGCTCAAGGCAGGCGCGGCCTACGCCATCCTCGACCCGCGCCTGCCGTCTGCCCGGCTTGACTACATATTCGACGACACCGGCGCACGGCTCGTGCTGACGCAGAAGCGAACCCGCGGCGGGCTGCCCGAGTCCGCGGCGAGAACGATCGTCGAGGTGGACGAGGACTGGGCTGCCATCGAGGCGGCGGCGCGGGACACCGCGCTGCCGGAGTGGGCGGGCCGCGATTCCCTGGCCTACGTGCTCTACACGTCAGGCTCGACCGGCAAGCCCAAGGGCGTGCTGCTTGAGCACCGTGCCCTCCGGTCGTTCATGGAGTCGTACCGGCGCATCTTCGATCTCGTTCCCGAGGACCGGATGCTGCAGCTGGCCGCGCTGCCGTTCGACATGTCGCACGGCGAGATCCTCGCCGGGCTCTCGGCAGGCGCCACGCTCATCCTCGTGGACCCGGAGGCGGGCGCCTCTCCCGATGCCCTCAGCGCCCTGATGCGCGCACAGCGGGCGAGCTACATCTGCATGTCCCCGGCGATGCTGGCGCTGGTGGAGAGCGGGCCGTATCCGGACCTGCGCAAGATCATGGCGGGCGGCGAAGCGGTGCCTGCCGAGGTGGTCAACAAGTGGAACATCGCCGGCCGGCGGCTGATCAACGTGTACGGCCCGACGGAAGCCGCCGTCGGCTGCACGTCGTACGAGTGCCCGCCGGCCGAGTGGCGCTCGGCACCGCCGATCGGCGCGCCGTTCCCTGACCGGCGCATGTACGTGGTGGACAAGGCGGGGAACCTCCTGCCCAGAGGCGTGCCAGGCGAACTGCTCATCGGCGGGGAGGAAGGGCTGGCGCGCGGGTACCTCAACCAGCCCGAGCGGACGGCGGCCGCCTTCACCGACGATCCGTTCACCCCGGGCGGGCGCGTCTACCGCAGCGGTGACCTGGTGCGCTGGAATCGCGACGACCAGCTTGAATTCATCGGGCGGATAGACAGCCAGATCAAGCTGCGCGGGCTGCGGATCGAGCTCGAGGAGATCGAATCGGCCCTCCTCGCGCACGCCGACGTGACGATGGCGGCGGTGGCGCCGCGCCCGGACCAGCGCGGCGAACAGCAGCTCGTCGGCTACGTGACCGCCAGGGGAGGCGGCGAGCCTGACCTGGCGGAACTCCGGCGGCACCTGGCTGCCTGGCTGCCCGACTACATGATCCCCGCCGCTTGGGTGGTCATGGACCGGCTGCCGCTGACCACGGCGCGCAAGGTGGACCGGGCCGCGCTGCCCGCCCCGGTCTTCCCCGACGGCGCCGATGAGTTCGTGCCGCCCGCGACGCCGACCGAGCGGCAGGTCGCGGCGATCTTCGCCGAGGTGCTCGAGCGGGCCCAGGTGAGCGCGGCCGACTCGTTCTTCGACCTCGGCGGCAACTCGCTCGCGGCCATGCGGGTCATCGGCCGGATCGGCAAGTTCTTCGGCGTTAAGGTCAAGCTGCGGACCATGTTCAGTGGCTCCTCGGTGCGGGCGCTGGCGACCGCCATCGACCAGCTGCGGGCCGACGGCCAATGACGGCCGACAGCATTGTGCCGCTGCGGCCGATCACCGGGACGCTGCCGCTTTACTGCGTCCATCCGGTCTCCGGGTCCGTGTTCCCCTACCTGCCCCTCGCCCCGCTGCTTGAACAGGAGCAGCCGGTGTACGGCCTTGAGGCGCCGGGCTACGACGATGACCGGCCGCCGGTGGCGCTGCTGCCCGAGCTGTCGGCAGGGTACGTCGAGGAGATCGGCCAGCATGCCGGCGGTCAGCCGCTGTGCCTGCTCGGCTGGTCCATGGGCGGGGCGATCGCCTACGACATGGCCTGCCGGATGCGGGCCGCCGGCCGGGCGCCCGCGCTGGTGATCCTGGTCGAAACGCTGGTGCCCGAGCCGCGGCCGGTGCCCGATGACCGGCTGCTGCTCGTCCTGTTCGCCGCAGACCTGGCCGGCCGGGCGGACCCTGACGCGCGGCGCGCGCTCGATGCCGTGCTCGGCGCCGCGCCAGGCGGCCTGCCCGGCCGGCCGGCCGAGGCTTTCGGAGCCCTGGCCGCCGCCGGCCTGATTCCCCGTGAGCTTGACCAGGAGACCCTGAGCCGGCGCTTCGCGCTGTTCCGCGCGCATCTGGCCGCGCTGTACGGCTACCGTGCCGCCGCGGGCTACCCGGGGCCGGTCGTCGCCATCCGGGGGGAACGCACCTCCGCCGTCGGCCGCTCCTGGGCGGACGTCGCGCTCGACCTTACCGAGCACACGGTGCCCGGCGACCACTACTCGATCTGGCACGAGGGGCTGGCCGAGCTCGGTGCGGCCGTTCGGCGGTCACTGCGGCGCACCCGCACCGCGCTGTCCGGGGAAAGAACCCGATGAGCGAGAGCACAGAGACGGCAGCGGGGCAGGCGGTCAAGCCGACGCTGTGGCGCAACCGCGATTTCCTGACGTTTTGGTCGGGGGAGACGCTCTCGCTGTTCGGCGAGCAGGTCACCCTCTTCGCCCTGCCCCTGACCGCGGTGTTCGCCCTCGGTTCCGGTCCCGAGCAGCTCGGCCTGCTGCGATTCCTGCAGATGATTCCGTACCTGCTGCTCGGACCGCTGGCCGGCGTGTGGATCGACCGGCACCGGCGGCGGTCGGCCATGCTCAGCGCCAACCTCACGCGGATGATCTTGATCGGGCTGGTCCCGGTGCTCGCCGCGATCGGCCACCTGAGCATGCCAGTGCTTCTGCTGATCACCTTCGGCGTGGGCAGCGCGGCCGTGGTTTACGACGTGAGCTGGATGTCTTTCGTCCCGGATCTCGTCAGGGACCCCGAGCACCTGGTCGAGGCGAACGCGAGGCTCGGCATGTCGCAGTCGGCGGCCACCGCTGCGGGCCCCGGACTCGCCGGGGCGCTGGTCAGCATGCTCACCGCGCCCATCGCGCTGGCCGCGAACGCGGCCACCTACCTGGTCTCCGGCATCTCCCTGCTGCTGATCCGGACGGTCGAGGAGCCGCCGCGACCGGCCGAGCGGCCCCGGCTGACCAGGGACCTCGTGGATGGCCTGCGTTTCGTCGCGGGCAACAGGTACCTGCGGGCGGTGGCGCTCGTCGGCGGGCTCTGCAACTTCTTCATCTCGGCCAACCAGCCGATCTTCATCCTCTACGCGGTGCGGGACAGGCACTTTCCCGCCTCCGTTCTCGGGCTCGTGCTGTCGCTCGGAGCGGTCGGCGGTGTGCTCGGCGCGCTGCTCGCGGTCGGCCTGATCCGCCGGATGGGCCCCGGGCACCTGTATATCGCCTCGCTGACCCTCGCTTTCGCGGCCCCGCTCATCATCCCGGCCGCCGCCGGGTCGCGGACGCTCATGGGCATCGAGTTCACCGTCGCTTACTTCCTTTCCTACCTGGGGGTGAGCGTGGTCAACGTAGTCATACTCAGCCTGCGTCAGGCCATCACCCCCGCCTCGCTGATGGGCCGGATGAACGCGGCGATGCGCGCGGTGATGTTCGGTCTCGGCGCGATCGGCGGTCCTGCTGCTGGCCTGGCCGCCACGGTCCTTGGCCTCCATGACGCGCTGTGGCTGTCCGCGCTCCTCGGGACGGCGTTCCTCGTCACCGTGTTCACCTCTCCGGTGAGCAGGCTCCGGGCGTTCCCGTCCCGCGACGGCTCGGCTACCAGCTAAAACGGCGTCCTTGCCGGGCCGGCAAGCAGCCCGCAAGATACAGGCAAGACGCGGACTCCATAATCGATTACGGAGACGCTCCACGGCAATAACCGCGTCATAAAGCCAACGCCGGTAGCCGTTATTGAGTAAGTGCGAGTATAAAGTATAGGCCTCCGATGATACTTATCGCTCATCAAATAACTCAATAACCAGAACATCAAGGAGGATGGGTATGTCCGAAGTAAAGGATCTACCCCTGGCGGCTGAGATTCTTGATGCGACACTCCGTGATGGCTCATACGCGGTCGACTTCCAGCTTGACGATAAATTCGTCGTCGAGTTCCTCGGTCGGCTTAATGAGACACCCATTAAAAAGATCGAGATCGGCCATGGTCTCGGGTTCGAGGCGGAACGCTCCGGCGTCAAGCCAAGCAGCATAGGCCTGCGGCGGTGGTGCGAAATCGCCCGCTCGGAACTGACGGCCTCGTCTTGGGGCATGTTCGCCCAGCCCGGGTTCAGCCAGCTCTCGACGCTCACCGAACTCTGCGGCGAGGGCATGTCATTCGTCCGCATCGGTATGGAGGCGGAGCGGGTCCCCGAGCGCCTCGACTACATCGAGCGGGCCACCGAGGTCTGCGGTGAAGTCTACCTCAACCTCATGAAGACCAGCGACACGCCCGTCGGGGAACTGCCCGGCCTGCTGAGCGGGGTCACGTCGGCCATCTCCGGTCTTTACGTCGTCGACTCGCATGGCTCCATGCTGCCAAGCGATGTGCACCGCTACGTGACGGCGGCGAGGGAGTGCTTCCCGGTCATCGGATTCCACGGCCACGACAACCTCGGCATGGCCAACGCCAACAGCCTCGCCGCGCTCGAGGCGGGCGCCGCGATCGTCGACGGGACGCTCGACGGCATCGGCCGGGGCGCCGGCAACGCGGAGACCGAGTCGCTGGCCGGCATCTTCAGCGTCCTCGGCGAGGATCGGTTCGATTACAAGAAGCTGGCCAAGCTGGCGGAATTCTGCCGGAGCAGCCTGAACCTCCTGCCCGAGAATCGGAACATGCAGGTGCTAGGCGGCGTGATCGGAATCCATTCCGGATTCTTCCCGCTCATAGAAGAACTCTGCGGTGAAATCACCGTTGACCCGGCCTCCTTGATGGAGATGGCCGTCGGGCTTGCGCCGAGAAGCGTGGGCAAGAACGATCTTAGCGCCGCGGCGAAGCGAATGGCCGAGCACGCGGCAGCGGCCCAGGCAACCATTTAAGCGTGGCATTCAAAAATGCCGTACTAGGAGGAACGCGGTGAGACTGACGCGGTTCGACACCGGAGATGGTTCTCAGATATACGCGAGTCACCACGGGAGCTGGATACCGCTCTCTGGCCTCAGCGGATACGAGGCTCCGGCTCGCATCACCGACCTGCTCGACGATGCGCGGCAGCGGGAACTCGCGACGCTGCTCGATTCCCAGGCGGTCGCGGGCGTGGCCGACATCCGGCTCGATGACGCCGCGACCGTCCTCGACGGCGGTGACATCTGGGGAGCGGGCCTGAACTACCGTGGGCACTCCGAGGACCTGGCGGCCGAGCAGCCCGCGTCGGGACCCGGGTCATACCTGAGGCCGAGAAGCTGCCTCATCGGCAACGGGCAGCGCATCGAGCTGCCGTCGCACAGCAAGCGAGTGACCGCGGAAGCGGAACTCGGCCTCATCGTCGGCCGGGAATGCAAGAACGTGCGGCGGGACGCCTGGCGGTCGGTCATCGCCGGGGTCACGGCCGTCCTCGACCTGACCGCGGAAGACGCCGTTCGCGAGAACCCGCGCTACATCCCCTGGGCCAAGGGCTTCGACACGTTCTGCAGCGTCGGTCCCCAGCTGGTGACCCTGGACGAGTTCGATGATGCGGCGCTGGCATCGATCCGCGTGTCGACCGTTCGCAACGCTACGGTCGTCGCTTCCGCGCTCGTGTCCGACATGAAGTACGACCTGGGCTACCTGGTCGAGTACTTCACGGCCGGCCGGACCCTTTCGCCGGGCACCGTCATCTGCACGGGAACCCCTGGCGCCGCGGTGATCAGCGCCGGGGACTCGATCGAGTCCATTGTCGAGAACGTGGGCACCCTGGCTCACACCGTAAAGAGGTAAACGCGTGACCGTTCAGCAGCTATCGGTGGTGGGAGCGATCGAGCGCGCCATCGCGGACTGGCCCGGGTGCGGTGCCATCGAGACGGCCGACGGGAGCATCAGCTACCGGGAACTTGGTGAGCAGGTCCGCGACTTCGCCGCCCGGCTGGAATGCCGGACCGGGCCCGGCGAGTTCGTCGGCATCGAGGCCGACAGGACCGCCGGCTCCATTGTCGCCATGGTCGGAGCGCTGACCGCCGGACGCCCGTTCGTGTTCATCGACCCGCGCGACAGCGCGACCTCGAACAAGAGCAAGGTGTCATCGCTCGGCCTCGGCCTGCTCGCCCGGTCCCCTTCGCCATCGAAGGCCCCCGAGCTAGCCGAGGTGCCAGCCCAGTGGCGCGGTGACCAGGAAGATCCCGGACCGCGGGCGCTCGCGGAGCAACCGGGCGGTATCGGCTACGCGATCTACACGTCGGGCTCGACCGGCGAATCGAAGTGCGTGCTGGTCCGGGCCGACCCGCTGGCCAGCATGGTCCGGGACCACGTGCGCCGCCTGGCGCTCGGCCCGCGGAGCCGCACGCTGCAGTTCGCCCGGCTGACCTTCGACGGGTGCATCACCGAGATCTTGTGGACGCTGACCTCGGGCGCCTGCCTGGTGGTGCTGGGGGAGGAGCGGCTCAGCCCGGGGCCGGTGCTACAGGACACGCTTGAGCGGTTCGGTATTACCCACCTGAAGACGACGCCGTTCGCGCTGACCGCGACCGAGCCAACCGGCGCGATGAGCCTGCGGCATGTGATCAATGGCGGCGGGGCCTGCCGCCAGGCGGTGGTCAGGAAGTGGGCGTCGGCCGCGGCGTTCCACAACGCCTACGGGACCACGGAGACCACCGTCTGCACCTTTCTCAGCGACGCGCTTGACCCCGATGACTGCGTCGAGTCGGTGCCGCTTGGCGAGGTGGTGGGCGACTGCGGCTACGACATCGTCGCGGCGCCGACGGCGGCCGGTGGCGATCTCGCCGAGGCCCGGGCGACCCGCGGTGAGCTCGTCATCACCGGCGAGAGCGTCGCGGTCGGCTACCTGACCGCGCAGGGCGTGCGGCTGTTCGTCGACGACGACGGCAACCGGTTCTACCGGACCGGCGATATCGTCGAGCGCCGCGACGGGCAGGTCTTCTTCGTCGAACGGGCGGACCGGCAGCTGAAGGTCCGAGGCTACCGCCTCGATCCCGGTGAGATCGAGACCGCGGCGTGCCGTCTCGGCGGTGTCCTCGAGGCGGTGGTGACGGCCGAGTCCCACGAGGGCGCGGACGATTCCGCTGCCGATGCCCTGGTGTGTTACTACCAGGGCACCGCCGCTCCCCGCGAGCTGCGCTCGCACCTGGAAGCGGTCCTCGACCCCTACAAGGTTCCCTCCGTGATCAAGCAGGTCGACGCGCTGCCCTACACGCCGAACGGCAAGGTCGATCGGGACGCGCTCCGGGTCGGCCGCCGCTCCGCGGCGGACACCAGCCCCGTCCCGGCTGCACCGGAGGAGCAGGTCCTCGAGCTGGTTCGTCAGCTCACCGGCGTGAGTGACGCCGGCCCCGACGACAACTTCTTCGAGCTGGGCGGTGACTCCGCCTCCACAGTGATCCTGGTCAATAAGCTGAAGGAACTCGGCTGGATGAGCGCTGGCGTGCGGGACGTGCTCAGGGCGGCGGACCTGAGCACGCTGACCAGCGAACTACGCGAACGGATGGGGTGATCGCGATGTGTGGCGTGTGCGGGACCTTCGCACCGGACGGTCGGCTCGACCGGAGCGTCACCGCTGCCCTGCACGCTCGGCTTGTCCACCGGGGACCGGACGAGACCTACTCGCTGAACACCGAGACGATTGCCGCGAAGCTCGGCCGCCTCGGCATGACGGGCCTAGTGGACGGCTGGCAGCCGGCCGAGGACCGCGGCGGTCGCTATGTGGCCATGACCAACGGCGAGGTGTTCAACTCCGCGTCCCTGGCCGAGCAGCTGGGGACGGCAGGGCAGGCGAACGGCGTTGACGTCGCGGTCATACCCGAGCTCGTGGCCCAGCACGGGATCAAGGGGCTCAGCCTGGTGGACGGGCAGTTCGCCACGGTCGTCTTCGACCGGGCCGAGAACGCGCTGTTCCTGGCCAGGGACCGGTTCGGCGTCTGCCCGATGTACTACACCGTGACCGGCTCGCAGGTCCACTTCTGCTCGGAGATCAAGCCGCTCGTGCAGTGCCTCGACCGCTCCTGGGAGGTCGACATCGGCGCGGTTGACCAGTACTTTTCGCTCGGCAACGTCGTCGCGCCGAGAACCCTCGTGCGGGGAGTGCGGGCCGTGCCCGCGGGCTGCGCGGTCCGGTTCGGCCCGGACGGCCAGGAGACCATGCGCTACTGGCGCTACGGAGAGTTCTCTCCGGCGGCGGTCCCGGTGTCCGCGGCGGACATCAGGGCAAGCCTCAGGCAGTCGATCAGGGATCGCCTGCGGGCCGATGTGGAGATCGGCGCCTACCTGAGCGGCGGGTTCGACTCCACCGCGATCGTGCTGGAATCGGCCGCCCTCCTCGACCGGCCGGTCAGGACGTTTTCGGTGGTGTTCGACGATCCCGCGCTTGACGAGGGGCGCTTCCAGCGCGCGGTGGCCGAGCGCGCCGCGAGCAAGCACGAGCAGGTGCTGTGCCGCAAGAGCGACATCGCGTCGAGGTTCGAGGAGATGGTCAGGCACTGCTGCTATCCGCAGCGCGAGACCTACAACGTCGCCGCCATGATGCTGGCGGGCACCGTGCGATCCTCCGGGGTCAAGGGAGTCGTCTCGGGCGAGGGGGCGGATGAGCTGTTCTTCGGTTACGACTCGTACGCCTTTGACAGCGCTCCTCGATCGAATCGGCCGTCCTCCGAGGAAAACGAGCAGGCGTGGGGACGGGCGGACTTCGGCTGGGAGGTCAACTGGCGAAAGGTAAACAAACGGCGGGATAAGTATTTCTCACGGGAAGCCCGTGAGGCGCTCGCGGGCAACGAGTTCTGGCGGACGAGGCTCATACCGTTCTCGGCGGACGAGGTGAAGTCGCTCTCGATGATGCAGTTGCGCTCCATCGCCGACGTGTACATTCAGCTCTCCGGCCACCTGCTCGGTGATCACGGCGACTCGATGCTCATGAGCAACTCCATCGAAGGCCGGTATCCGTTCCTCGGTAATTCGGTCGTCGCCATGGCTCAGCAGATCGACGACAACGCGAAAGTAGTTGATTTTGAGGGAAAGGCCTGCCTCAAGTCGGCTTACGCGGGAATTGTTCAGGAATCCGTCCTGCGGCGGGGCAAGCACGGGTTCACCGCCTACGGCCTGCGGTCGGTTACTGACTCGCGAACCTGGGACGACTGGCGCGGCCTGGTCGAGGCAAGCGGCATACTCGCCCGCGACTGCCTCGACGACGCCACCGGGCCTGATTCGCCGGATAAGTGGGACTTTAGCGTCAGCGCCATCAGCATCGCCATGGTGATGGACGAGCTGGCGCTCGGTCTCTGACCGCTGATTTTCCTGAGCCATTAACGGCGCGCCATAAAAGGGGCCATCGGAAAATCCAAGAAGCGGCCAGGAAGGAAGTCAATGCGCACAATACTCGAGGACCTGCTTAAGGCGCTGCCCGAGCGGGACGTGCCTGCGGTGGAAGATTGCGCCACGAAACTGTATGACGCCTTGCCGAGTAAGGCCGAACTAGGGCAGCACACGGTGATGGTCGCTTACGGCGGCGGCAAGGACAGCGCTTATGCGGTGGCGTTCGTGCGCGCGGTCCACCTGACCCTCGCAGAACGGCACGGCGAGACCTTCAAGCTGCGTTTGGTGACGATGCGGCACGGCGGAATGCCGTACCAGGTCATGCTGAACATTGACCGCACCTATCACGCGCTTGGGCTGTACCACGATCAGGACGCCGAGCTCCTGCTCGTGGAGGGCGATAAGGTCGTGCCCTTCGACAGGGACCGGCGAATGCCACATCGGATCATCGAATTCAACCGGATCGACATGCTCATGTCCGGGCACCGCACGTATGGGGACGGCCGCGCCGTCTTCTGCAACGCCTGCAACGTGAACGTGGCGAACTCCTTCGGCGTCGCGGCCCGCCATGACGGTGGCGTGGACCTGATCATCACCGGCGACTCGCCGAAGGAGCAGCGCGACTACGTCCTGTGGCTCCGCCAGCTGGCCCGCGGCGCCGGCCAGAAGCCCGCCGACAGCAGGAAGGGGTTCAAGGCCACCCTGGAGACGCTCGACGGCCTCGCACGCGCCTACTTCCAGGAGATTCACGGTTCTAACAACGCGGACAGGCTCAAGGACCGCGGCGTGACCGCGGACATCTCCACCGTGCTCGAGTTCTTCTCGATCTACGACTACACCGGCTACGCCTCGGGGGCGCACTGGAGGCTCCTGACGGACTTTCTC
The DNA here is from genome assembly GCA_027314595.1 of Actinomycetota bacterium. GTDB lineage: Bacteria > Actinomycetota > Actinomycetes > Streptosporangiales > Streptosporangiaceae > Trebonia. The sequence goes on from DAHVAN010000361.1 coordinate 15,728, forward strand.
GGCTTCGTGTTCGATGAGATCGCGTTCAACTTTACCGAGTCCGACTGCGCAAACCCCGCGCTCATGGCCCACCTGCGCGGGCTGCGGACCGAGCATGCCTACGGACGCTCCTACGCTGAGGGCATCGCGCAGTACGTGGACTTCGCGCTTGAGCTGATGCGCAGAAAGCACTTCCCCGAGCATCTCGTCGCAGAGATGCGCGATCGCTACGGCACCGAGGACGGAGTCGCGGCGATGCGCAAGGTGGCGACGGAGTACGGCGAGGACACGTTCGGCCTCGACACCGAGCAGCTGGTCTGCATGGTGTACTCACCGTTCGCGGGGGGCGCGGTGAACCTGCACGACTACCTCGCCCGGGAGCAGCCCGGCCTGCTGGCGGAGGAGAACCGGATCCGGGCGCTGCTGACCGGGGCCGAGCATCGCGCGCTCGCCGCCCGCCTTGAGCGGATCAGCGGGCTGAGCGTGACCGACCTCCGGACCCTGCACGACGGCTCGCTATGGTCGCCGTTCGCCGGCCGGTCGGTTCAGCCGGGGGTCCTTCCGCTGGTCCAGGCGCGTGACCCGCACCAGAAGCTGATCACGGTCAAGCGCAATCCCGAGGGCGAGGAGGTTCTGGACCGGGTCGCCGGCCGCTAGGCGATCTCGGCCGAGGTCAGTGCGTTATGGATGGCCACGGCCATAAGCGGGAAAGTCTTCGTTATTCGGAAACTCTACGCAATAAATTGAGCCGACGTCCCTGGTCGACCATTTAAGTGCAGCCGAGATGGCGAGCAGGGAAGCCGCGTACCCGAGGATCTCTCGCCTGGCGCCGTTGCCGTCACGTTATTTGCCCCAGAGCCCGCTGGTCGGCCGATGCCGGTCACGGAACCGGCACCGGCCGCGCCGCATCAGGCGAACGAACCCGCCAGGGACCCGTTGTCGAACCCGTCGGGCAGCGGTAGCCCGAACAGGACGTGCAGGGCGACGAGGAACGCGTCGCGTTCCGATGCGCCGACCGAGGTCCCGCGGCGAACGGTCTTCGCGGTGGCGGCGGCCGCGGCAAAGGTGGCGGAGAAGTCGGCCGCGGCCAGTGCCGCGAAGATCTGCGTCGCGGCCTTGGCCGGGGCGGCCTCCGCCTCGCCTTCGCTCGCGACGGCCGCGGCATGGTCGCCCGCGACCCGCGCGACCTGCTCGCCCAGCTGCGCCTTGACCGACACCGTTTCGTCCGTCCGCCCGGCCACGAGCAGCGCGCCCGCCAGCCAGCCGGGGTCGATGCCTTGCACCGCGCCGACGCGCGCGACCGCGAGGACCGAGGCCGGGGGACGTTCCACCGCCAGGTCGAGCACGAGCAGGCGCAGCCACAGCAAGGCGCCGGGCACCGCTTCCGAGGCGGCCACGATCGTCGGTCCGTCCGCACCGTACCCGGCCGCCGCGGCCAGCATCGGCGTGGCCTCGACCGAGACAGCCACGGTCGCGACGCCGTCCGTCGGCTCGGTGAGGCTGCGGGCCCGCAGCGCCGGCGCCCAGCGCAGCTCGCCGGCCAGGTCGGAGGTCAGCACGGCGAGCGGCACCTGGCCAAGCGAGACGGACTCGGCCTGGTCGGCGTGACCGGCCGCCAGCAGGTCGCGCAGATATGCCTGCGCCGCTTCGTAGTACGGCAGGCCGTCATGGCGGCCCGCCCGCACCGTCGAGCCGGTCTTGACGATCGGGGGCGTCAGCCAGGTCTCCCGGCCGGCATCCGGCTCATGCTCGCCGAGCCCGAAGCGGACCGGGAGGCCGACCTCGCGCGCGAAGTCCAGGTCGACGGCCGAGTGCGCCGGGTTGACCACGACCGCGCCGGTGCCGAACTCGGGCTTCACCCAATCCGCGACCCACACCGGGAGCAGGTCGCCGTGCAGCGGATGACGCAAGAAACGGCCGCTGAAGTACGGGCGCGGTCGCACCGAGGTCCCGGCGAGCGCGGTGTGGTCGGGGTGGACCGCCACCGCGCAGGCGGCGGTGAACGGCGACCAATCGGTGGTGAAGGTGCTCAGGAAGTCATCGGTCGCCGCCCCGGTAACGGGGTCGGCGTAGGGCAGGCGGAACACGGCCCCCGGGACCCGGCGCAGCGCCTTCTGATGCTTGGCGTCGGCTCGGGCGCCCCAGGACGGCGCCGTTCCCGAGGACACCGCCGCGAGCGCCTCCGGCGAGGGCACGTAGGAAAGCGTCCACGGTCCGTCTTGCTCGTCCTCGGTGCTGACGGCGATCCGTCCCGCGGCGGCCAGCGCCTTCAGCAGGTCGACAACGGGGGTGAGCGAGCCCGGCGACGGGGTGCCGGTGATCGCGCTCAGCCGTTCGCAGGCGGCGGCAACCGCCCGCAGCCTCTGGTCGTGCAGGTCGTCGGTTGGGGTGCCGATCGTCAGCACGGTGCCTGTCATGATCGCCCTCCTTCTCGCGAACTAAGATAACGCGAACACGCTCAGGTATCGGTATCGGCGATCCGGAATGGCAAGCCGGCCGGGGCGGAGCCGGCCCGGTTCAGCGGCGGCTGTCCGCCGAGCGCGCGTACACGCCGGGACTTGCCCCCAGCGCATGCCTGAAGTGACGGGTGAGGTGCGACTGATCGTAGAAGCCGGTGGCCGCCGCGACGAGCCCCGGCGGCATGCCGTCAAGCAGCAGCCGGCGCGCTCTGTCCACCCTGCGACCGGTGATGTACTGGTGCGGTGCCACCCCGAACTCGCGGCCGAAGGCACGCACCAGGTGCGCGGGCTGGGTCTGGAGCAGGCTCGCCGCCTGCGCCAGCGAGAGTCCGTCTACCAGGTGCTCATCGAGCAGGTCGCGCAGCCTCCAGGCGAGGCCGGGAGCGCCCGCCGGCCGCTCGCTCGCGCGCCCGCCGCCCAGGTGCTCGCGCAGGCGCTCGGCGATGAAACCGAGCCTGCTCTCGGCCTCAAGGCCTTCGCCGGGCCTGGCCAGGGCCAGGTGCAGCAGGTGGATCCGATGGCGCAGGAACGGGTCCTCGAGCACGGGCTTGTCCGCGGCCGCCCCGATCAGGCCGTTGCCGAGCAACGAAGAATCAAGGTAAAGCACCCGTTTACGGAACCCCGCCGGGGTCGCCGAGTTGCCGTTGTGGGCCACCTGCGGGGGCAGCAGGGTCACATGCTGATCAAGCGCGCCGTGCTCATGGCGGTGCACGTCAAAGCGGACGATTCCATCATCGACGATGAGCAGCGTCCAGGCATCGTGGGTGTGCATGGGATAGACGTGGTCGGTGATGCGCGCGTGGAACACCTCGGTGATTCCGCTGACCGCTGGTCGCCAAGCGACGATTTCCCGCTTGGTTTTCGCCGACATCTCTAGACTTTACCGCTTCTCAATGCTTGCCAGGTGAAGGCTAGCCCGGCCGCCGGTGACGTCCGGCGGTGGGCCGGGCGTGGCGGTGGAGCCGACATCGCCGTGCAGCGATACATCAGCTACAGGCCGCGGACGAGGCCGCCATCGCAACGCAGTGCTGTCCCGGTGATGTAGGACGCGGGCGCGCCGCACAGGAACGCGGCGGCCGCGGCGAATTCGGCCGGTCGGCCATAGCGGCGGGCGGGAATCGATTCGATCGACGCCTGCATCGTTTCGGCGACGCTCCGGCCTAGGCGGGCGGCGTTGGCGGCGTCAAGCGCGGCGGTGCGGTCGGTCTCTATCCGGCCGGGCAGCAGCAGGTTCACCGTGACGCCGTCCGCGGCCACCTCGGCCGCCAGCGTCTTGAGATACCCGGCCAGGGCGGCGCGGCTGAGGTTGGAGAGGGCGAGGTTGGGCAGCGGGGCGGCGATCCCGGTGGAGCCGACCGCCAGGATGCGGCCCCAGCCACGCTCGCGCATCGCCGGCAGCGCCCCCGTTGCCAGCCGGATCTGCTGGCGCAGGAGCGTGTCGAGCGCCGCGTCCACGTCGGCCAGGGCAACATCGGCGGCCAGCGCAGGCCGGGGACCCGGGCCGTTGAGCACGAGAACATCGGGCCGCCCGAAGGCAGCGGCGGTCGCGTCGAGCAAACGGCCAGGGCCGTCCTCGTCCAGCAGGTCCACCTCGATGCCGACGGCCTCGGGTAGTTCCGCGGCGATCTGCTTCGCCCGCTCGCCCCGTCGGCCGCAGACCACGGTCCGCGCCCCTTCCGCCGCCAGCGCACGGGCCACGGCCTCCCCGATGCCGCTCGTCGACGCGGCGACGAGCGCAGTGCGTCCAGCGAGCCCCAGATCCATAGGTCGACCTCCACTTGGCGCGGCGGGGCTAAGGCAATCGGCGACTCTTGATCGCGGGAACATTATTATCCTGCGTATGTCTAGCGGACATCTCGGCGATCACGATGTCTTCGTCTTCCCCGGCGCAGGGTCGTTCGGCGGCGAATTCAGGCCGCTGATAGGCGAGCTGGGGCCATCGGCCCGGCTTATCCGCTACCCGGGCCGCTTCGGGAAGGACTTCGGCCGCCCGGCGGAGTCCTACCAAGACGTTGTGGCTTCGTGCGTGGCGCAGCTCGGTCGCCGCGGCACGGTCGGGTGCATGCTCGTGGGCCACAGCTACGGCGGCTACGTCGCCTATTCCACGGCGGTGGAGCTGGCCGAGCACGGGGTCGAGGTCGCCGCGCTCGTAGCCATCGGGGCCGGCGCGCCGAGCGCGCGCTGGGTGCCAGAACCGGCCACCCGGGAGCAGTCGGCGACGGCCGCCTTTCTCGATGACGTCGACCCGGGCCTGCTGTCGGGCGAGTGGCGGGACGTCGTCATCGATACCGCGATGCAGGATCTCAGGCTGCTGAGCGGGCTGACGGACGCGGACTACGCGCGGGTGCGCTGCCCGGTTTTCGCCGCCTTCGGGGAGACCGACCCCCTGACGTCCCGTGAGAGCGTCGGCCGATGGTCCGATTTCACCGAGGGCGGCGTGACCCATCGTGTCTTCCCCGGCGGCCACTCGGACCTGATCCAGTCACCCGAACTCGTCTCGTGGATCCAGCAGATCCGTGCAGCGTCATCGAACGCGGGCCAGGCCGTGCCGGCCGATTGAGGCTTGCCGTCAACCGTGGCGCTGCCAGGCACCCCAGGACACGCCCGTGTGGGCGCGTGGCCCTACCCCTGCCCGAACGACCCGAGGACCCGGACAACGCCGACCCTGGAGCAGCGGCAGCCGCCAGGGGGCACTAGCAGCAGGTTTCACGCTGCGTGACGGCATCGGAATGGGTGACTCCGGTTCTGCTCCCGGTGCCTGCCGTTAAGGTCTAGACCATTGGTCTAGTGGAGCCTGGACGGAGGCGGTGCGGCGTCGGCCGGGCGATGCGGCGCGGATCCGGTGGCGCGTGCCCGCGTATCCGGCGCCGGATGGGCCGCTTGTGACAAGACCCCGATTGCGGGGTCCGTGCGCGCGAGCAAACACGGAGCAAACATCGGCGTGCACTGGTCTAGACCACCATAGCGAGGGTGTCCGGACAGTGAAGCGTAAAGGTACAGGTGTCTGGCACGCCAATACATGTTAGCCGCGGCCGGGTCCTAGCGGGAGCGCCCGGCACGGTCCGTGATCCTCGCTGGCGGTGGCAGGATTTGACCTGCCAGGCATCTTCCAGAGAGCGGGCCCCTCCCCGTACCGTGGGGATCAGCGTGCCCGGTACACGTCAGCGCGATGGTCGATGCGAACAACGTGGACAGTCCGGGCGGGCTCGTCGATCCGGTAGACCACCCGGTACGCGCCGCGCCGCGCGGAGTGGTACCCGGCTAGCTCACGGGCGAGCGGCTTGCCTACCCGGTGCGGGTTGTCCAGCAGTGCGCCGGTCAGGAACTCGGTCACCGCCGCCGCGACCGCGACCGTCAGTCCGCGTGGCGGTCCCTCGACTAGGACGCGCCGGGCAGTCGGAGCCAGCGACAGGGTGTACGCTTCATCGCTCACCCGGTGTCGCGCTCATTCCGGACGCGCTCTGCCATCAGGCGCCGCAGTTCGTCGGCGCCGATGGCCTCACCGCGCGCGATCTCAGCCTCCGCGGTGCGGATCTGGTCAACTGCGCCAGGCGTGGACAGCAGATCGAGGGTCTCTTCTATGGTTTCCAGGTCTGAAACGGAGATGATCACGGCCTCGGGGCGGCCGTTGCGGGTGATCACGACTCGGTCGTGCGTATCCCGTACATCGTCAAGCACCGCGGACAGCCGGGCCTTGGCGTCCGCCAGAGGAATTATCGTCGTCATGACCTGAATTATAGTCACATAAGGCTGGCCCGCAAGCTGCGGTACGGCTCCTGCAGGCGAGCATCTCCCGGTGATACTCATACAGCGGGTACAGCGCGGAGATGACAGGAGTGCGCACGCCGTGGGCGGTGGCGTAGTTCCTGTCCCAGCCGATTGCTGACGCGAACCATCCGCTCCACGTCGCGAGGTACGTGACGGCGGCGGTCAGCCACAGCGACGGCACCAGCACGGCGCCATCGGTGACCAGCGCGCCGCGGACATACCGGCGGAACCCCGCGCCGCGCCGTCATGTCCCAGATGACGCACAGCGGAACGAACAGCACGAGGAAGTACAGGCCATTCCATCCTCGGGATGCACACTGCGGCCACCAGCATCGATCAGCTGCTGCCGCACTATAGCCCGTTCGTCGCGACGGCTCAGGCCATCGACAATGAGTTCCCCGGGGCGCCGTCCCCTGTCCAGATCGTTCATCCTCCTGCTCCTCGCGATCCGCTCCGTCGCAATCGCGATCGTCGCGGTTGTCCTCGACCTGCTGTCGGTGGGCGCCGCGTACGGTGTAATGACCGCTGTGTTCCAGCACGGCTGGGGAGCGAGCATCGTCGGTACCTACCCGGTCGGGGCGATCGATTCGTGGATACCGCTGTTCGCCTTCGTGGTCCTGTTCGGGCTCTCCACGGACTACCACGTGTTCGTGGTGTCTCGCATCCGCGAGGCCCCACGACGCGGGCATGCCCACCAAGAAGGCGGTGCTCGCGGGCATCACAGACACAGCTGGCGTGGTGACCAGCGCGGCGCTCATCATGGTGGCGGTGTTCGCGATCTACGGGACGCTGTCCATGCAGGACTTCAAGCAGCTCGGCGCCGGCCTCGCGGTCGCGGTGTTCCTGGACGATGACGACCCGACGCGATCTTCCCGGACGGCCCGCCGACGGCGGTGGATGGGTTCGGCATCGTGACGCCGGCCGTGTGGCGGCCGATCGTCGATGCGGGCGGCAACAACTGGTACGCGTTCATCCACGTGGACGGGGCAGCGCCGGCGTGGCTGTGCGTACCGCTCGGCGCGGCGTGCGGGCGTTCTGGCGGCGGTGCCAGCCGTACGGCTGGCACCGCCCGTCGCCGCAGGTGACAGGACATGCAGACTTCTGGCACCCCACAGGATCCTCCTCGCTGCCGAGAAGCTCGCGCTGCCACAGCGTGTAGTCCGTGTACTGCACGGGAAGCGGCGCCCATTCCGGTGCTTGCCCGGTCCGCCGCGCAGCGTACGCGTGCGTCAGGTCGCGGGCCAGCGGTGCCATGGACCAGCCGTCTGCCGCGGCATGGTGCACCATGAGCAGCAGCCCATGATCAGCCGCTGACAGCTCGAACAGGTCCGCTCGGAACGGGGGTTCGGTGGCCAGGTCAAAGCCCTGTCTGGCCCTGGCCGCCACCGCTGCTGCGAGCAGCCTTCCCGTGAGCCGGACGAGATGCGGCATGTTGTAGGTGGCGCTCGGCCCCTCCAGACGGTTCAGGAACCATAGCCGCCGCTGGGCGAAGGACCCGCTCCACCCGAGCACCTCAGCGAAGATCCCCGCCAGGATCTCCTCCTGTATTTCTTCAGCGTCCTGGTCATCCTCATCGCGCCCGCGATCACCGGCGTCTTCTGGGGTGCCCCGCTGATCGCCCGCGAGCTGGAGGCCGGGACGTTCCGGCTGACCTGGAACCAGAGCATCACCCGGACCCGGTGGCTGGCGGTCAAGCTCACGCTGACCGGGGCGGCGGCCGTGGCGGTTGCCGAGGCGTTCAGCCTCATCCAGGCCTGGTGGGCGGCCCCCATCGGCAAGGCTGTCGGGCTCGGCGGCAGCGCCTCGGTATTCAGCGAGGGCCGGTTCGGCTGGTTCGTCTTTCCCACGCACGGCATCACCCCGCTCGGCTACGCCGCGTTCGGCTTCGCGCTCGGCGTCACCGCCGGCCTGCTCACCCGGCGCCCGATTCCCGCCATGGCCGTCACCCTGGCCATCTTCGCCGCCGTCCAGTTCGTCACCCCGCTGTGGATCCGCCCGAACCTGTTCCCGACCAGCCACACGACCGCCACGATCGCGGCCGCGGAAGCGAACGTCAGTCTCCGTGTCAACCCCAGGCTGGCGGTCACCGCCGGCGCCGTCCCCGGCCAGCCCGGCGCCTGGATCATCTCCGGCGAAGGCGTCAACGCCGCCGGGCAGCCTGTCAGAACCATTCCCGTGGCCTGCGAGCCGGCGATATCGCACGGCCAGGGCCCGTACGGAGGAACCGCGCTGGTCCCAGGCGAATCAACCGCGCTGAACAACTGCGTGGCCAGCCACGGGATCCGGGTCGCCGAAAGCTACCAGCCCGCCAGCCACTACTGGCCCCTCCAGTGGTCCGAGACCGGGATGTTCCTGGCCCTGGCCCTGGCCCTGGCCGGGTACTGCTTCTGGCGGCTCAACCGCCGCCGCTCCTGACAAACAGCACGAGCCCCAGCAGGATTTCGCGCTGCCCAGGCCGGCAGCCGATTGACCGGAAGGAGAACTCGATGATGCGTTTCCCGGGGTCGCTGCGGTGGCCCGCCAGGGCGGGGCTGTGCTGCCTGGCGGTCGCGGCGGTCGCCGCCGCCACGGTAGGCGCCGCCCGCGCGCCAGCCGCGGCGCAAGCCGCCAGCACGCCGCCGGCGTGCTCGCAGCCCCAGCAGCAGCCGGTGGCCGGGCCGACGACTGTCACCACGATCGGGCAGGCCTACTACTGCATCTTCGCCCACTACTACAGCGGGCCGGTGCTTGATGACCGGGTGCTGCTGACCGGGGCGTTCGCCGGGCTCACCCAGGAACTGAACCGGCTGGGCACAGACCAGCCGGACGCCACGATGCCCGCGCTGACCGGCAGCCGCGATAGTGACTGGGCCGCGTTCGCCGCCGTCTACTCCCGGGTGATCAGCAAGGTCCCCGCACGGGATGTCCAGCAGGTGGCCGCCGCCGCGATGACCGGCATGGTCGCCGCCCTGAACGATAACCACGCCCGCTGGCAGTACCCCTCACCGCAACCACCGGGGGCCACCCCCCGCGACAGTTACGGACTCGGCATCAACACCTCGCCAAGCCCCGGGGTGCTCAAGGCCGACCCAGGCGAGGCGCTGCCTCCGGCGCTGGTCACCTCTGTCGACCCCGGATCCCCGGCCGCCCGCGCCGGGGTGCGGACGGGTGACGTCATCGTCTCGGTCGACGGCGCGCCGCCGTTCACCGACGGGATGGCCTCTCTCGGCGTGTTCGCCCTGCTCTACCAGTCCTATCCGCAGCAGCAGGCACTGCGGATCACCCTGCGCTGGCCGGTCACCGGCGCCACCCGCGCCGTTACGATCACCCCGGCGCTCTACCAGGCCCCTGTCTCGTCGGTGACCTCCAAGCTGCTGGACGGCGATATCGGCTACGTGCAAGTCCCCGCGTTCAACCCCGGCACCGCCAGCCAGGCCCTGGCCGCGGTCACGGACCTGGAGAAGAAGGCCACGCTGCGTGGCCTCATCCTGGACATGGGGGGTGGCGGCGGCGCGACCGCCGAGGTCGCAAAGCTGCTCGGCGCGTTCGAGCACCGCGCCGCCTACGCCTACAACTGCACCGTCAACGGCCAGTGCACCGCCGCCTACCCCGACGCCAGTACTCCGCTGCTGCACCTGCCCCTAGCAGTGCTCACCAGCCAGGACTGCGTCTCCGGCTGCGAAATGTTCAGCGGGGCGGTCAAGGACCTGCACCTGGGCACCCTGGTCGGCACCCGCACCGCCGGCGTCATTTCCGGCGGCGCACTAGGGTGGCTGCTGGACGACGGCAGCCTGCTTGCGCTCCCGGCCAAGCACGTGGTCGGCGCTGACCACGAGATCATCAACGGGATCGGGGTCGCCCCCGACTACTACATCCCCCGCACCGCCCGGGACCTGGCCACCGGCCAGGACCCCGACATCGCCAGGGCACTCGCCCTGCTCAAGGCCTGACCCCGGCATCCACGGCACTCAGCCCAGGCAGCGCGCGGCGAACCACGCAGCGCCAGCGGCGACTGACGCGGGCCTGCGGGTGCCGAAAACCTGCGCCGCCTGGGCAGATTCCTTGCGGGAGGCCGTCGGCTTGATCATCAGAACGGTGCCTGGCGGCAGGTCTGGTTCGGGCTGACGTGCGATGATCTCCGGCTTGTGGGCTTGAAGCTGATCTTCCTCGTCGTCACCCGGGCCGTGCCGGTGCTGGACCTGTCGCGGCGGGAGTCGTGGTGGAAGGACGCCGAGATCCTCATGCTGCGCCATCAGCTCGCGGTGGCCCTGCGCGAGCGACCTCGCGCTCATTCGAGGCTGACGTGGCCGGACCGGGCGTGGCCGGCCCTGCCCGCCGCATCGCTGCCAGCCGACCGGCTGGCAGCGATGCGGCTGATCGTCACTCCCGCCACGATCTTGCGGTGGCATCGCGACATCGTCCGCCGCCGCTGGGCGCGGCTGTCGCACCGCGGCCGTCCCGGACGCCCGCCGACGCGCCGTAATGTCCGGTCAGTGGTGCTGCGACTGGCCCGTGAGAATGAGTCGTGGGGCTACTGCCGCATCCACGGCGAGCTGGCGGCGCTCGGCATCCCGGTGGCGCCGTCGACGGTGTGGCAGATCCTCAAGGACGCCGGGATCGACCCGGCTCCGCGCCGGGACGGCCCTGGGCGGGCGGAGTTCCTGCGTTCCCAGGCGCAGGGGATCCTGGCTCTGGACTTCTTCACCGCCGACCTGCTCAATGGCACGTCGTCCTTGCGGTGATCGAGCACGGCAGCCGGCGCGTCCGGGTGCTGGGCGCCACGGAGCACCCGGTCCAGTCCTGGGGCGTCCAGCAGGCCCGGAACCTGCTCATGGACCTAGGGGATGCCGGGACACGAGCGAAGTTCGTCCTGCATGACCGGGACGCCAGCTTCACCCAGGCGTTCGATGCCGTGTTCCAGGCGGCCGGAATCCGGCGCCACCTGATGACCGTCCTGCGCGAGTACGAGGACTTCTGCAACTCGCACCGGCCGCATCGCACCTTGAACCAGGCCTGTGGGTGCCGATAACTCTGTCACGGCCGTTGACCTGGCCTGCTTCATTTGATGAGAGACGGGCAAGTTCGTCATCCGGCTGCGCTTTAGCCATACGGTCGGGCACCTTGAGTACTCGTGTCACTACGATTCGCCTACTTGGCGGTGCTGCGCCTGTTCGGCTGGCTCGACCTGCTCGCCCGCTCCGACCGCGCCAATGACGCCGAGATCCTCATCCTGCGCCACTAGGTCGCCGTGCTCCAGCACCAGGTCAGGGCACCGAGGCTGTCGTGGGCCGACCGGGCGGTGCTGGCCGCGCTGGCCCGGCGGCTGCCCGGCGCCCAGCTCCGCCAGCTGCGGCTGGTCGTCTCCCCGCGGACCCTGCTGCGCTGGCACGCCGACCTGGCCAGGCGGAAATGGGCCTGCCCGCGCCGCACGCCGGGCCGGCCTCGGACGGGGCAGTCCGTGCGGGCGCTGGTGCTGGAGATGGCCCGCGACAACCCGGGCCGGGGCTACCGGCGCATCCACGGCGAGCTGTCCTGCCTCGGATGCAAGGTCGCGCCGTCGACCGTGTGGCAGATCCTCAGGGACGCGGGCATCGATCCCGCGCCCAGGCGGTCCGGGCAGTCCTGGCGGGCGTTCCTGGACGCCCAGGCCAAGACCATCCTCGCGGCCGACTTCTTCCACGTCGACACCGTGCTCCTGCGCCGCCTGTACGTGCTGTTCTTCATCGAGCACGACACCAGCCGGGTGCGCCTGGCCGGGATCACGGCGCACCCGACGGGGCAGTGGGGAGAGGTGGATCTCCAGCGCCAGGCATGAGTGCTTGGACCGAATGCTGATCACCGGCGAGTCCTGCGGCGGGACCGGCTCGGCGGCCTGATCCGCGAATATGCCCAGGTCGCATAGGGTGACAGAATATTCGGCACCCACACCATCATCTGTGAGACAATCGTATTTAAACAGGTGCCCTCTCCGACCGGGACGTGGAAGCTTCAGTAACTCCCATCATCCCAGGTCAGAGGGCGCCTTTTCATTTAAATGCCGGCAAACTCGGGGCTTTCATCGGTGGATCCAGGCTGAGAGGCTGCCCATGCCCGCGCAGTGGCGGGACCTGCTGGAGGAGCTCGCGCCGGTGTTTGCGCGCCGCTCGACGTACCGCCTGTTCATGGCGCTGGCGTGCGGGCTGATCCTGGCGGACTCGACACGGCCCTGTCCCCGGCGGCCGCGATCGAGCGGTACTCCTGGCGGTGGCCCATCGAGCCCTCCAGCGCGGCCGGCAAGCAGGTCACCGGCGCCGGCGGCGCCGGCAACCGCGTTCCGCGGGCCGTCGAGCGGACCGTCCCGTTCGCGTTCCTGGTCCAGTCCCTGATGATCTGCTGGTACGCCATCTCCTGCGACCCGGCCGCAGGCCTGGCGCAGCGGCGGCAGCCGAACCCGTGGTACACGGCCAAGGCCACGCCCGCCGCCGCCGGCATGCACGCCGCACTCCGCGACGCGCTCAGCAGCGCCCGAATAAACAGCATCGGCCCAGGCAGCGACGAAGCCCGGGAAATCACTGAGGCCACGCTGACCAGCAACGCCCAGGCCGCTTAACTGAGAAACACGAGCTGGCCAACCCCGCCTAAAACCTCAAGCACCCCACCGCGCCGGCGTGTCGCCCCGGACCCCGTGAATGGACACCAGAGTTCCCGGCTTGGATCATCTCTGAGTGATCATTTCCGTCCTCTGCCTGCTCGTACGCGGCCTGTTCGGCTGCCTGACGGTGCTGACACGGCACCGGGTGTCCAAGGATGCTGAACTGCTGGTGCTCCGGCACGAGAACGCTGTCTTGCGCCGCCAGATCGGCCGGGTCCGCTACGAGCCAGCCGACCGGCTGTGGCTCGCGGCGCTGTCGCGACTGGTTCCTCGCTACCGGTGGGGTGAGGTGTGGGATCGATCCCGGCATCATGCAGGATCTGCCACGCCGTGGAGGCCGCGATCCGGTGGCCGGGCCTGACCATCTCGCCTTGCACCCAGCGCCCCGCCGTGCCGACCCGGCGGCCCGCGATGGTGTCGAGCGGTGCGGCACTGGTAGGGGAGCCGAGCTGGCTGACGACCTGCAGGCCCACGACGTGCTATGACTGTTCCGGCTTTGCGGGGGTGAGCAGGCCCCGGTTGAACGCCTCGGCGACGGCGGCGGCGCGGTCGCTGACGCCGAGCTTGGCGTAGATGTGGAGCAGGTGAGTCTTGACCGTGGCCTCGCTGATGAACAGCCTGACGGCCGCCTCCCGGTTGGTGGTGCCTGCCGCGATTAGTTCGAGGACCTCGAATTCCCGCTGGCTGAGCGGCTCCGGCTCTGTCTGGGGGGCCCGGACCCGGTTCATCAGCCGGGCCGCCACTGATGGGGAGAGGACCGCCTGGTCGGCCGCTGCTGCCCGGACCGCGCGCAGCAGCTCGGCGCGCGGAGCATCCTTGAGCAGGTAGCCGGTCGCGCCCGCCTCGATCGCGGGCATGACGTAGCTGTCTGTGTCGTAGGTGGTCAGTACCAGCACGCGCGCGGTGACGCCGCGCCGGGCCAGCTCGGTGATTGCGGTCACGCCGTCCATGCCGGGCATGCGCAGGTCCATCAGGATCACGTCGGGCTTGACCGCCTGGGCGATCCGGACCGCCTCCGCGCCGTCGGCGGCCTCGCCGATCACCTCGAAATCGGGGTCAGCGGCAAGCATGCCGCTCAGCCCGTCCCTGACTACGGGGTGGTCGTCCGCGATCAGCAGCCTGATCGGCGCGCCCGTCCGGCCTGCCGGGTGGCTCATGTGCCGGCCTGGGCTGATACGGCCGGCACGCAGGCCGAGATCGCCGTGCCGCCGCCCGGCTCCGACTCGATGTGCAGCGTGCCGGACACGTCCTCTATCCGCTGCCGCATCGCCGTCAGGCCGAACCCGCAGCCATCACCGTCTGGCCGCCTGCCGGGGCCATTCCCGCCAGAGGTCCCGTTCAGCTCGGCAGATGCCTGTGCGCGGTCACCGGGCAGGGCGGGATCAAAGCCCACGCCGTCGTCGCGCACATCCAGCGCGACCTCGTTGTCCATGTACGAAACGGTCAGCCCGACCCTGGTCGCCTGCGCGTGCTTGGTCACGTTGGCCAGCGCCTCCTGGGCGGCGCGCAGCAGCGCGATCTCGGCCTGCGGCTGGATCGGCCGCTCCGTGCCGGTCGTCCTGACCTGCACCGGGATCCCGTTCAGCGCTGACCAGCGCCCGGCGACGCCGGCCAGCGCCTCGCTCAGCCGGGCCGTCTCCAGCGGCTCGGGCCGCAGCGCGTGCACCGACCGCCGGGCCTCGGCGAGGTTCTCCCGGGCGAGCCCGGCCGCGACCGCGAAATGCCGCCGCCAGCTCACTGGATCGCCGACGGCTTGCTCGGCCGCCTGCAGCTGGGTGATGATCCCGGCGAGCCCTTGCGCTAGAGTGTCATGGATCTCCTGCGCCATCCGGTGCCGTTCATCGAGGATGCCAGCCTCCCGGGCCTGGACCAGTAGCTGCCGGTGCAGGCCCTCGTTCTCCGCCAGCGTCGCCTCGAGCCTGCGGTTCGCCTCGCTCAGCTCGCCATGTTGCTTCTCGATGCCGTGAAGGAGCCAGAACAGGCCGCACAGGAGCAGCAGGTTCAGGGCGATCATGCCGCCGTAGGCCGCGAGACCGGGCAGCGTGTCCTTATTCACGCCCTGCGCCTGGGCCGTGGCCGCCAAGACCGCCGTCGCGGCGACGGCGGGCAGCGGCCATGGCCAGGGCAGCAGCCGGAACGAATAGCCGTACCCGATAACCGCGAAGAACCCGAACCACGGATCCCTGATCACCAGGACGGCGGTGATGACGATAATCCCGGTGACGAACACCGCCATCACCGGGGTGCGCTTCCGCAAGCCCGGATGCAGCGGCAGCAGCATCCACGCCGCGGCCAGCGCGCACAGGGCCAGGTTGACGCGGACCGAGCCCCATTGCGCGCTGGTCGCCGAGACGGTCAGTGCTGCGAGCACGGCATAGGAGACGATGGACCCGCGGACCGGCCATTCCTTCCGCCAGGCGTCAAGCAGCGAGCGCTGCGTCGGACTGCTCATCTGCTCCCTCCTATCAAATCTACTCCCAGCGGAAGAACCTGGCGGCGGCCAGCCCGAACGCCACCGCGTATGCCGCCAGGGTCAGCAACTGCAGCCAGGTCGGCCACTGTCCCAGGGTCGCGTTCTGCAGCGCCCCGTACGCCGCCCCAAGCGGGGTGGCGTGGCTGATGTGCTGCAGCACCGCGGGCATGTCGGGGATCGGCAGCCACAGGCCGGAGAAGAACATCAGCGGGAAGAACACCAGGTTCCCGATCCCCATGGCGGCCCGGCCGCCCGGCGCGACCGCGGCGACGAACAGGCCCATGCTCAGCATCGCGGCCACAGCGAGCAGCATGGCGATGACCCAGCCGCCGAACTGATGCGGCACCGCGGCACCGTACCCGAGCCTGCTCACCGCCAGGACCAGGATCACGGTGACCATGATGGCGCCAAGGGTGACGATCAGCTGGGCGGCGAGCACCCGCAGCGGTCCGGCCGGCGTGGTCCGCATGCGGCGCAGGATTCCCCGCTCCCGGTAGCCGGCCAGCGTCAACGGCATGGAGATGAGCGACATCAGCGCGACCGCCATCATGATCAGGATGGGCACGTAGACCTCGAGCGCGGTAAGACCGCCGTAAACCGCTTTCGGCTTGCTGAACGACGGGATGCTGCCGAAGATGATCAGCAGCAGCATCGGAAACCCCGTGCCCCACACGGGTCCGACCCGCTCGCGCAGGTACAGCTTCAGCTCGGTGATGGCGACCTGCCACAGAGCGGACCCACGGGCGGCAGCCCGCGGCGGCGCGGTCATGACTGACATGGCGTGTACTCCAATTCTCTTAGTTCTGGTCCGCGTGCGTGTGCCTGCCGGTCAGCGCGAGGAACGCGTCCTCCAGGCTGGCCTGCTCCACGCGCAGCTGCCGGGCCATGATCTGGTTGCGGGCCAGCACGGAGGTCACCACGTTCAGCGCGTTGCTGGTGCCGGTGACCACCACGACATCACCCCGGTGGGTCACGCTGGTGACGTCGGGCAGGCTGGTCAGCAGCCTGTCATCGAACGGGATGGACGGGCGGAACCGGATCCGCTGCCCGGTCTCGACCCGTTCGGCCAGCGCGGCCGGGGTGTCCAGCGCCACGATGCGGCCCTTGTCGATCATCGCCACCCGGTCGCACAGCCGCTCGGCCTCCTCCATGAAGTGGGTGACGAGCACGATCGTGACCCCGCGATCGCGTACCCCCTCGATCAGCTCCCAGGTATCCCGCCTGGCCTGCGGGTCCAGGCCCGTGGTGAGCTCGTCGAGCACCGCCACCTGCGGGCTGCCGGCCAGCGCCAGCGCGATCGACAGCCGCTGCTTCTGCCCGCCGGACAGCTTGCCGAACCTGGTCCTGGCCTTGTCCGCCAGTCCGAGCACGTCCATCAGCGCCCGCCAGCCGGCCGGTGCCTGGTAGAAGGAGCTGTACAGCCGCAGCGCCTCCGCGACCTGCAGCTTGCCCGGGAGCTGGCTGTCCTGAAGCTGCATGCCGAGCCGTTGGGTCAGCTCGGCCCGGTCCCGCTGCGGATCGAGCCCGAGCACGCTGATCTGGCCCCGGTCCGGCTTCCGCAGTCCCCCGACGCACTCCACGGTGGTGGTCTTGCCCGCGCCGTTGGGGCCGAGGATCCCGAAGATCTCCCCCTCGTGCACGGTGAAGGAGACATCATCGACCGCAGCCGTGTCCCCGTAATTCTTGTGCAGATGCTGCACTTCGATTACTGCTTTCATGCTTCCAGGGTCGTGACGCCGCATCCGGCGCGCTACGGACACTCGGCTCGGATTCCGCGCGATCCGGCTGAACCGCAGGATTGACCGGACGGCTGATCCCATCCACCGATCGGTGGACCGGGGAACGCAGAGGCCAAGGTCCACCGCATGAACCTGATGAACCTGCTAGCTCCACCGGCCCAAGACTGCGGCCCGCCCCCAGATGGTCGCGGAAGCTGACACGACTGCTGCCACACCGGACGCCCGGGCCGAGGCGGGGTGAACTGGACTCGTAACGGACCTTTGCGCCGGGAGAACCCCTTGCTGGCCCGCCGTCATCAATCTCGGCAGCTATCGCTTCCTGAACTCGCGCAGGGAC
Source organism: Actinomycetota bacterium (assembly GCA_027314595.1). Classification (GTDB taxonomy): domain Bacteria; phylum Actinomycetota; class Actinomycetes; order Streptosporangiales; family Streptosporangiaceae; genus Trebonia. The sequence continues at coordinate 33,093 of DAHVAN010000361.1, forward strand.
TTGAACCCCGGACCCGCGGATTAAGAGCCGCTGATTTGTTCGCTTGTTCTTCTTGAACTGCTGTCAAATGATGCTAGCACGTGCCGGGAGCTGTCATTCTGTCCGGTCGCCCGCATCCGGGCTGCGCTGCGGATACCGGATGGTGCCGGACCGTACCGGGGCATCCGGGCAACCATGGAGCAAACATCGATACGAACTGAGCTTCATTCATCCTGAGTTGTCGCAGGGTGCGTGCCGGTTTGACAGGATCGAGCCGGATTCTTTCCGCTGGTTCCGGACACTTTTCGCGCGGCCCTCGAATACGGCCCTGCCGGCCGTGCGAGTGTCCCGGATCGG